>DATIUU010000238.1:0-9885 GCA_035466635.1 Woeseiaceae bacterium | reverse complement strand
CGGGGGCGGGTAGCGTCCTGTAGGAGCGGTTCTCGAACCGCGATCGGGGCCCGGGTGCGCTCCTGCAGGTAACCAGAGCGACCATCGCCAAAAAAAGCCCCGCGCGAGGCGGGGCCCAGGTGAAGCCTGGCAATCAGGATTACTGTCCCCAATAGTAGCGGCCGAGCAGCGTGTACGACGTGACGTCGTCACCCCATTCGCCGAACAGGCCGACGGCAAACGTCGGCGTGAAACTGTACAGCCCGCCGAGTACCAGCGCGGTCTCGTCGCCGCTGTCGTTGAGGTCGACATACTGGATCGCGCCTTCGAGTTCGAGTTGCGGCGTCGCCGCAAAGCGCATGCCGACGCCGAAGCCGAAGCCGTTGTCGTCCTCGCTGCCGAATCCCGGCACGTCGACGTCCACGTACTCGTACGACAGGCGCGCGTAGGCGTCCAGGACATTCGATAACTCGGTGTTATAGCCGACGCCGATGTTGAAGGTCGCCGCATCGATACCGAAATCGAGATCGGCGGCCGTGTACGACGCAAACGCATGGAAATCCTCGTGGAACGCGAACGAACCGTCGATGCCGAGCGCGTCGCCGTCGACGTCGATGTCGTCGAAGTCGATCATGCCGTAGCCGACCGACAGCCAGTTGTAGTCGAAATCTTCTGCGCTGGCCGTGGCCGAAAACGCGAGTAGTACTATCAGTAGTGTTGAACGCAACATGATGTTGTCCTTCGCTTTGCCCAAGTGGAGTGGAATGCTAACCGGGTCTGACACCCGCATTGTGCTTCGGTTCACAAATTCGATGAAATGATCGGGATGGTCAAATACGGGCTTGTTCCGAGTCCCGGGGGCCGCATTCCATGGTGGTTTGTTGCGTATAAACAACGCGCTTTTGATCGTGTAGACTGCGTGCATGGCCGCCCGCCGACCGTCGCTTTCCAAATCGCGCCTGATGTCGGCCTGGCAGTGCCTGAAGCGCGTGCATCTCGAGAAGCACCACCCGGAGTTCGGCGTGATCACGCCGCAGACCCGGTCACTCTGGGAGACCGGCCACCGGGTCGGCGCGATTGCGCAGGGCATTTACGGTACCCCGGACTCGGTCAGCATCGAGTTCGACCAGCGCATCGGGCGGCTGCTTGCCCGTACGCAAGCGTTACTGGAAGGCGGCGCGGACTTCCCGATCTTCGAGGCGACGTTCCGCTACGAGGGCGTGCTCGTGCGCGTCGATGTCCTCATGCCCGATCGCGGCGGCTGGCGCATTATCGAAGTAAAGGCGTCGACGTCAGTCAAGGATTACCACGTACTCGATTGCGCGATCCAGGACTGGGTGCTGCACAACTCTGGTATCGACGTAACCACCGTGTCCCTAGCACACATCGACAATCGCTTCGTCTATCACGGCGATCAGCAGTACGACGGCATCCTCATCGAGCACGACCTGACGGATGAAGTGCGCACGCTCGCGCCGACGGTGATCGACCTCGTCGGTCGTGCCCGGGACGCGGTAACCGGCCCGAGACCGGATGTCGGCGTTGGTGCGCATTGCAGCAGTCCCTGGGACTGCCCGTTCATCGATTTCTGCTGGCCGACGGACACCGAGTACCCGGTCGCGGGTCTCGGTGGCGGCAAGGCGAAACTGGGCGAGTACGTGGCACTGGGCTACCGCGATATACGCGACGTGCCCGCGGAACTGATCACCGCGGAGATCCGGCGGCGCATACACCGGGTCACCTGCAGCGGAGAACCCGAACGGCTCGACGGCGCGCGCCGCGAACTCGAAGCACTGGCCTGCCCGCGCTATTACCTCGACTTCGAGACCATTGCGCCGGCCGTGCCGTTCTGGGCCGGCACGCGGCCCTACCAGACGCTGGCGGTCCAGTGGTCGTGTCATATCGAGGAGGCGCCCGGCCGCTTCCGGCACCGCGAATTCCTCGACCTGTCGGGCGAACCCCCGATGCGCGCGCTGGCGCTCGAACTCGTCGAGTGCCTCGGCGACGCGGGTCCCGTGCTCATGTGGACGCGATACGAGGAGGGCGTGCTGCGGAACCTGGCGGCGTTGTACCCGGACCTCGCGGCGCGCCTCTTGGCCATCATCGAGCGGCTCTTCGACCTGCACGCGGTCGTGAAAGCAAACTACTACCATCCCGCGATGCTCGGGTCCTGGTCCATCAAGGCCGTGATGCCGACGATCAATCCCGGCATGGACTACGCGAAGCTGGAGGGCATCCGCGAAGGCACGGCGGCTGCCGACGGCTTCATCGAAGCGATTCAACCCGACGTGAGCCCCGGGCGCAAAGCCGAACTCGACCTGCAGTTGCGGCGTTACTGCCGCTTCGATACCGAGGCGATGGTCGAGATCGTGCGGTTTTTCACGCGTTGATCGACCATCGCGTTCCAGGAACCGCTGTTACTGCTGCAGTATCTCGCGGATCTCGTCGTCGAGGCCAGTCATCTCCCAGCGGGCAAGCGAGATCGGGATACTGTCGATGCGGTTGAGGGTGTCGAAAAAGTCCTGCAGCCGGAGTTCTCCGCCCCGATCCTCGACCTGCTTTGCATAGTCGGCGAGCGTGCGCTCGAGCAGGTACTTGCCCGTCACGTAACTCGTGCCGTAACCCGGCTGGCGAAGGTAGAGGTGCTGCTCGAAGATCAGCAACTCCTTCTCGGTCTTCATCCAGCCGCGGGGCGTCCATTCCATGTGCACACCGCCGGCTTCTTCCATGGTCATCTCGTTGGCGTGCGCGTAGAGCGAGCCGAGGCCGCGCGCGGCGCGCTGCGCCAGCAGTATCCACACGAGTTCCCGGGAGCGCGGGCTGTCGTCGTAAAGCCCGGCATGCATGAACATCTCCTCGACACCCGTGGCCGTGCCTTCGTTACGGCTGTCGAAGATGTTGTAGAGCAGGGCGCCCTGGCGGATCGGGCTCGGGTGCGGTTCGTTGTCCATGCGCGCGAGCTCGAACCAGTGATAGAAATGCGTGAACAGCGGCGCCGGGTCGTAGTGGGCCGTGATCCAGAAAAAGTTGCGCGTCTCCTCCGGAACAAAAGAACCGAGGTGGGCCAGCAGCGCTGGCCGCATGTAGTCGGCGACGGTCACGATCTCTTTCTCGTCAAGGAACGTCATGATGCGGTCGACCGCTTCGCGCGCTTTCGCCTCGTACTCCTCCGGCGTGCCGGCAGCTCGCATCGGCGGCAGGTCTCGATTGCGCTGTTCCTCGAGTTTGAGCGACGACCAGGCGCGGTCCAGTTCCCGTTTCAGCAGCCGCACTTCGTCCTCCCAGGTGAGGGGCACGAGGTGCACGTTCTGCTGGTACCAGGTGTAGTTTTCCTTGCCGATGCCCGAAGGCCCGGTCTTTTTCGGCGCCTCGGCTTCGAGCCACTCGGCGAGTTCCAGCGTCGCGGCATGGGCGCGCGCGATCGCCGCGCGAAGCTCCGGGTTGTCGCCGGCGTCGGCGTCCAGGCGCTCGAGAATCGCCAGGTCGTCGCGGATGTCGCGGATGCCCGTGACCCACAGGTCGCGCGCGTTGCCGGTCAGGTTTTTGCGCGCCTGCTTCATGAGCGGCGGTATGACCCCGAGCTCGGCAGTGAGCCGCCGTTGTTCCTGTTCGGATAACGGGAATTCGTAAGTCCACAGTTCGACGACCGCATGATGCGTCGGCCCTTCGTGTGCCGGCACGTCGCTGCGGTACGTCCAGAGCGACTTGTAGAACGCCGGGTCGCGTTCCCAGGGCTTCAGTACCTGGCGATTGAAGTCGTAGCCGTTCATCTCCGCCCGCACGAGGTTCCAGTCGACCCGCTCGGGAATCGGCCAGTCGCTGATGTCGAAGGCGTCGAGCCGCGCACGCAGCGCCAGGTACCCGGGCTGGCGGTCCTCGAAGCGCTCGGCCGTATAGTCCGGTGCGCCGTCGAGCAGCGGCGGTGACTCGAAGGCGCGCCAGTCTTCGAAGAGCCGCACGAGATCGTCGTGTGTCGATGCCATGGCGATGCTCCATGGAGAAGAAAGAATAACAACGAGGAGCGCGAGGATGCGCGTCGCTGAGCGGTCGTTAGCAGCCATGAGTGTGCTTATCAAGTTGAGACAGGCGCTACTATAACCCGATACGGGGCTCAGTAAGGTCTGTAGGGCCTGCGGAAATGGATCACGAGTCCGGTAATCAGCAGGGCCAACGAGCCCCACATCGAGATGCGCCAGTAATTGGTCGCGGCTGCGACGATGTTGAAGTGCTCGACGTAGATGGTCTCGCATGCCCCGTCGCCCGTGTCGGTACGCGTCGTGCTCGTGCCCCGGGTACTGCCGCCGTCGCTCGTGTAGCTCGACAGGTAGCCGCGCAGGCGAACCTGGTCGCCCACCCTGATCTTCCTTACCTGCCTGCGGATGACGTCGTCGTCGGAAACCAGGTGGTTGTTCGATAGCTGGTTCATGTCGAACGCATCCCACGCCTGCTGGTCGCGGGTCTTCACGTTGCAGGTAAAGATGCCGTTCCAGAAACTGATCGCGTGCAGCCGATCGTTCGCCGGGTTGTCGCCCCAGATGACACACACGTCGAGCATGTTCAGGTGATCGTTGGCAAGCGCATGCATGCGGCTGTTGCCGTCATGGTGCCGGAAGGAGACGATCATGCCGGTGATGTCGTAGGCGTATTCGGGCGCGACCCTGTAACGGACGCCGTTGAACTCGACGTCGAAAGGCTGCCGGTCGGTCGGCGTCTGCACGGGCTCGCGCCGGAGTTCCGGCACGTAGTCGATGCGGCCCGGCAATTCGTTCCGGTTCCAGAAGGACACGAGCAGCCAGGCGAAACTGGCCGTGATGACGATGCGGTTGATCTGCATGACGGCAAGCGTACCGGTTGACAGGCGCCGACCGTGACGACGAGGGTCCCAGTTTTCCAGGCGCGCCGCGCCGGGCTTCAGCCGTAGTTCAGCCAAATTTCAGCGAGCGTTAAGCACCGCGGCCGTAAGCTGCAGGCGACAGTCAGGGAAACAGCCATTGCAGGCCCAGAAGGAGAACGTCATGAACATCGTGATCGCCGCCGAGAAATCCAGCATTGCGACCTTGTTGAGCGAGTTCGTCAAACGTCACGTCAATCCGGACGAGATCAAGGTCTCCGAGAACCCGGACGAGACGGGCAGCTTCTTCGTCGGACTTCGCTGCGAGCGCTACGTGCTCTCGCCGAGCGGCGTGTTCGCGCCCGACAGGCTGCACCTGGTCGAATGACGCTCCCCGGGCCGTGGCCGGCCGGCGCGCCGATTACTCGTTGCCGTCTTCCCCGCTGGCCGGCGCGAGGTCGTCGGTGGTGTCGGCCGGGGCCTCGGCGGCCTCCGCGGGCTCGGGAGTTTCGACCGGCTCGGCTGGCGCGGGCGGGGCGGCCGCGCCGCAATCCC
The DNA here is from genome assembly GCA_035466635.1 of Woeseiaceae bacterium. GTDB lineage: Bacteria > Pseudomonadota > Gammaproteobacteria > Steroidobacterales > Woeseiaceae > UBA1847. The sequence continues at coordinate 4,520 of DATIUU010000238.1, read as the reverse complement.
ATCCCCAGCCTTCGAGTCTGGCCACCAGTCCGGCCGCTTTCTCCTCGCAGTAGCCCGCCTGGCTCGACGCGCTCCAGAGTACCTGGTCTTCACCGGGCGCCTCGGTGTCCTTGAAGTAGTGCACCTCGCAGGGCACGGTCACGCCGGGTTCGCTCATGACGACGACGCGCCGCACCATGTCGCCGTAGGTGCAGGCGGTCTCGCTGCCCTGTGCGAGCGCGAAACCGGGAAGGGCAAGGAAGAAGAGGCCGATCAGGGTCGAGTACCGCATAGTGCTCACCGTTATGCCGCTCTGAATCCCACGAGTATAGCAACATGGTAGACTTTTCGGCCTTTCAACCAGGGGCGAATTGGCATGCGCAAGGTCATCGGCATGGCGCTGGCTCTCGTCGTGCTCTCGGCATGCGGGAAGCAGGAGGGTTCGGCGCCTGCAGCGGCGTACGATTTCTCGAAGGACAACCATATCTGGCTCGAGGACGTCGCGGGCGAGAAGGCCCTCGCCTGGGTGGAGGAGCAGAATGCCGTGTCGCTCGGCCGCCTGGAATCGCTGCCGGTCTACGAGCCGCTGCGGAAACGCAACCTCGAGATCTACAACTCCGATGAGCGCATCGCGACGCCCGAGATGCGCGGCGATTACGTCTACAACTTCTGGCGCGACGCGGACAATATCCGCGGCCGCTGGCGCCGCATGCTGCTCGACGACTACATCGGCGGCGGCGACGACTGGGAGCTCTTGCTGGACCTGGACAAGCTGGCCGAGGGCGAAGACGAGGACTGGGTGTGGAAAGGCGCCGATTGCCTGAGGCCCGAGTACCGGCGGTGCCTGCTGAGCCTGTCACGCGGCGGGGCCGACGCGGTCGTCGTCCGCGAATTCGACGTCGAGACGAAGACCTTCGTGATGGACGGTTTTGCGATTCCGGAGGCGAAGCAGCGGGTCAGCTGGATCGACGTGAACGCGGTCTGGGTCGGCAGCGATTTCGGCGCAGGCAGCATGACGGACTCGGGCTACCCGAGGACGGCGCGGCTGTGGCAGCGCGGCGAGCCGCTCGAGGAGGCCACCGAGGTGTTCGCGGGCGAGCAGGCCGACGTCGCCGCCGGCGTGTACCGGAGCTGGGACCGCGACCGGAGTTACGACGTGGCGTATCGCGTACCGAGCTTTTTCGAGACGCTGAACTACCTCTACATGGGTGACGGCGAGTTCCGGCACATCGACATACCGGCCGACGCCCGCTTCCTGGGCGTCATGAACGGCCAGTTGCTCGTGCAGCTGAAGACGGACTGGCAGATCGGCGACACCACCTACCCGCAGGCCGCCCTGATGGCGATCGACTTCGAACGTTTCATGGACGGCGCCCGCGATTTCGAGATCCTCATGGTGCCCGGCGAGTCGATGGCCATCCCTCGCGGCGGCGTAATTACGACCCGCGATCACATCGTCGTACGGGTGCTCGACGACGTCGTTTCGAAGATGAGGCGATTCTCGTTCATCGACGGCAAGTGGGTGAGCGAGGATATCGAGACCGAGGGCCTGGGCTCGATCACGCTCGGTTCGTCGTCCGACGAATCCAACATCTTCTTCTTTACCTACGAGGACTTCCTGACCCCCGACACGCTGTTCGTCGCCGACGACGGCGGCAAGACCGTCAAGGCGTTGCGCTCGCTGCCCGAGTTCTTCGACAGCGAAGGCATGTCGGTGGAGCAGCATTTCGCGACCAGCAGCGACGGCACGCGCGTGCCGTATTTCGTCGTGCTGCCGAAGGGGTTCGAGGCCGATGGCACGACGCCCACCCTGTTGTACGGCTACGGCGGCTTCGAGGTCAGCCTCACGCCCGGCTACAGCGCGACGGTCGGGCACAGCTGGCTCGCGCGCGGCGGCGCTTATGTCGTGGCGAACATCCGTGGCGGTGGCGAGTACGGGCCGGCCTGGCACCACGCAGCGCTCAAGGAGAACCGGCAGCGCGCCTACGACGATTTCATCGCGGTGGGCGAGGACCTCGTTCGGCGCGGCATCACCGGTCCCGAGCACCTCGGCATTCGCGGCGGCTCGAACGGCGGCCTGCTCACCGGGGTCATGCTCACGCAGCGGCCTGATCTCTGGGACGGTGTCGTGATCCAGGTGCCGCTGCTGGACATGAAGCGATTCAACAAGCTGCTCGCGGGTGCCTCGTGGATGGGCGAATACGGCGACCCGGATAGCGACGACTGGGCGTACATAAAGGAATACTCGCCGTACCACAACCTCGATCCCGGGGCCGACTACCCGGTGCCGTTCTTCACGACCTCGACCCGCGACGATCGCGTGCATCCCGGCCATGCGCGCAAGATGGTTGCGCGCATGCAGGAGATGGGCCACAACCTGCTGTACTACGAGAACACCGTCGGCGGCCATGCCGGTGCGTCGGACAACGAGCAGGCGGCACGCGCCGAGGCGCTCATCTACACCTACCTGTGGGACCAGCTTGCCCCCGAGTAGGCGGCGCCGGCTCAGGTAATCGGTTCGAACCGCGCCTGGAAGAAGCGCAGGTACTCGGGCTCGTACACCATCCTCAGGCCGCGAATACGGTCGCGGCGCGCGAACAGGTCCACCACTGACTGCGCGACGACGTCCATGTGCGCCTGCGTGTAGACGCGCCGCGGTATGGTCAGGCGCACGAGTTCCAGCGCCGGGCGCCGGTTCTCGCCGGTCTCCGGGTCGCGGCCCGCGGACACGTTGCCGCGCTCCATCGTGCGGATGCCGGCTTCGATGAAGAGTTCGGCCGCCAGCGCCTGCGCGGGATACTCGTCCTGGTCGACGTGCGGCAGGAACTTGCGCGCGTCGATGAAGACGGCGTGCGATCCGATCGGCTTCACGATCGGGATGCCGGCACGCTGCAGGTTTTCGCCGAGGTAACGCACCTGGCCGATGCGCGCCGCCTGGTGTTCTTCCGTTGCCGCTTCGCGGATGCCCTGCGCCATCGCCTCCATGTCGCGGCCCGCCAGCCCGCCGTAGGTGTGCAGGCCTTCGTAGACGACCACGAGGTTCTGCGCTTTCCGGTAGATGTCCACGTCGTTGCAGGCAAAGAAGCCACCGATGTTGACCAGGGCGTCCTTCTTCGCGGACATGGTGCAGCCATCGGTGAGATCGCAGATCTCGCGCAGGATCTGCCGCACCGTCTTGTGGGCATAGCCGTCTTCGCGCTCGCGGATGAACCAGGCGTTCTCCATCGTGCGCGTCGCGTCGAGCATGATGAGGATGCCGTGCTGCCGGCAATACGTGTGCAGCTCGCGCAGGTTCGCCATCGAGAACGGCTGGCCGCCGGCCATGTTCACGTTGCCTTCGAGGCTGATGTACGGGACCCGGCCGGCGCCGACCTCCTTCACGAGTGCGTCGAGCTTGCCGATGTCCACGTTGCCCTTGAACGGGTGATCGCAGTCGGGGTCGTGCGCTTCGTCGATGATGACGTCCACGAACTTGCCCCCCGCGAGCTCCTGGTGCAGGCGCGTCGTCGTGAAGTACATGTTGCCGGGGATATAGTCGCCTTCCCTGATCAGGATCTGCGACATGAGGTTCTCGGCGCCGCGGCCCTGGTGCGTGGGCACGAGGTACTTGTAGCCGTAGTACTCGCGGACGACTTCTTCGAGATGGTAGAAGTTCTCGCTGCCCGAGTACGCCTCGTCGCCGAGCATGATGCCGGCCCACTGGCGGTCGCTCATCGCCGAAGTGCCAGAGTCGGTGAGCAGGTCGATGTAGACGTCGCGGCTGCGCGTGAGGAAGGTGTTGTAGCCCGCCTCGCGTATCGCCGCTTCGCGCTCTTCGCGCGTCGTCATGCGAAGGAGCTCCACGGACTTGATTTTGTAGGGTTCGGCCCACGTGCGGTGGCCGGGTTTGATCTCGTTCATCGGGGTTCCGTTGTCCTGGACATGAGTCGAAGAGGAAGTCAGTACCAGTCGAAGTGAGCGGTGAAGTGCCGCAGGAACTGCGGCGCCTTGACGATGCGCATGCCGCGAATGGCGTCGCGCCGTTCCCACACGTACTGGATGGCTTCGAGTACGTAATCCATGTGGCTCTGCGTGTACACGCGCCGCGGAATCGCGAGCCGCACGAGTTCGGATCGTGCCGGGCGCTCCTCGCCGCTGCCCGGGTCCATGCCGAACATCACGGTGCCGATCTCGCAACCGCGGATGCCGGCCTCGATATACAGTTCGACGGCGAGCGCCTGCCCGGGGTATTGCAGCGGCTCGATGTGCGGCAGGAAGCGCCGCGCATCGAGATACACGGCATGGCCGCCGGCCGGCGCCACGACCGGGATACCCGCCCGGAGCAGGCCGTTGACGACGTAGCGCGTCGACAGCAGGCGGTAGTCGAGGTAGTGCTCGTCCAGGATCTCCCGCAAGCCGATCGCGATGGCTTCGAGGTCCCGGCCCGCGAGCCCGCCGTAGGTCGGAAAGCCTTCCGTCAGGATCAGGATATTGCGTTCGCGCTGGGCGAGCTCGGCGTCGTTGGTGCAGAGGAACCCGCCGATGTTTGCGAACGCGTCCTT
>DATIUU010000237.1:0-3081 GCA_035466635.1 Woeseiaceae bacterium | reverse complement strand
CGATTTTTCAGGCGTACGACGGCGTGGCGTAGGAAATCGGCGCCTTGCGGCCATTCTCGAACGTGGCCTCTTCCCAGGCCGACTCCTGCTCCAGCAACGCGCGCAGCAGCTTGTTGTTCAGGTCGTGGCCCGACTTGTAGGCACGGAACTCGCCGATCAGGCTGTGGTTCAGCAGGTACAGGTCGCCGATCGCGTCGAGGATCTTGTGTATGACGAACTCGTTCGAGTAGCGCAGCCCGTCCTCGTTGAGAATGCGGTAGTCGTCGAGGACGATGGCATTGTCCATGCTGCCGCCGAGCGTCAGGTTGCGCTCGCGCAGTGCCTCGACGTCGCGCAGGAAACAGAAGGTCCGCGCGCGGCTGACTTCCTTGAGGAACGACGTCGATGAAAAATCGATGCTGGCGCGCTGGCTGATCTTGTTGAAGACCGGGTGATTGAAGTACACCTCGAAGTTCACCTTGAAGCCGTTGAAGGGCACGAGTTCCGCCCACTTGTCGCCATCCTCGACCCGGACCTTTTTCTTGATCCGGATGAATTTCTTCGGCGCGTTCTGTTCCTCGATGCCGGCCGATTGCAGCAGGAAGACGAACGGCCCGGCGCTGCCGTCCATGATCGGCACTTCGCCGGCCGACAGGTCCACGTTCACATTGTCGATACCGAGACCGGCCAGCGCCGACATCAGGTGCTCGACGGTCGCGACCTTGACGCCGTCCTTGATCAGTGTGGTGCCGAGCATGGTCTCGCCGACCAGCCGCGGATCGGCGGGAATATCCACCGGCTGCTCGAGGTCGACGCGGCGGAAAGTGATTCCCGAGTTCTCCGCCGCGGGGCGCAGCGTCATGTAGACCTTCTCGCCGTTGTGCAGGCCGACGCCGGTCGCACGTATGGCGGTCTTGAGGGTGCGTTGTCGCAACATGGGTACTTTCTGAATCTGCTGTGATTTAGTCCGGGTTGTTGCGAGCCAACCACATAACTGGAGCCAATGTGACCGCCAAGTGGCAACGCGGAGTGCGCATGAGCGTACCACCGGCTTTTAATCTCTTCAAGGTTTTCAAGCTCTTATGGAGCAACGGTGAGGCCGCACCGGAATTAAGGCCCGCGACGGGCGAGAAAGGGGCCGGCCCGGACACGCCGGGCCGGCTTTGCGGAGGTGCATGAGGTCGCGCTCGCTTCGGCGCCAGTGAGTAACGTCCGAAGCGCCTTCCCCGTCGTCAGTCGGCCTGTCGTCGCAGGAATGCCGGTATGTCCAGCAACTCTTCCTGCAGCCCGGTACTCTCGAGGCCGTCGCCAACCGCGCGCTTTCGCTGCACCGTCGGCTTGTCGAAGCCGAGGTAATTCGGTTCGCTCGGCTTCGCGGCCGGCTGCCGCACGATACGCATCGGCGCTTCGGCGTTTGCTGCCGCCTGGCCGAGACCCGTCGCGACCACCGTCACGCGGATCTGGTCCGTCATGTCGGGATCGATAACCGTACCGACGACCACGGTTGCATCATCCGAGGCGAACTCCTTAATCGTTGCACCGACTTCATGGAACTCGCCGATCGAGAGGTCCAGGCCGGCGGTGACGTTGACGAGGATGCCATTGGCACCGGCGAGGTTGATGTCCTCGAGCAGCGGGCTGGAAATCGCCGCCTCGGCCGCCTCGCGCGCGCGGCCGTCGCCGGACGAGGTACCGGAACCCCTCATCGCCATGCCCATCTCGGCCATGACCGTGCGCACGTCGGCAAAGTCGACGTTGATGAGACCCGGCCGCGTGATCAGTTCCGCGATACCCTGCACCGCGCCCTGCAGTACCTGGTTCGCGGCACGGAACGCATCGAGCAGGGTCGTTTCCCCGCCGAGCACCGTCAGCAGCTTTTCGTTGGGAATCGTGATCAGCGAGTCCACGTACTTGCCGAGCTCGGCGATTCCCTGGTCGGCGATCATCATGCGTTTCCTGCCTTCCATCAGGAACGGCCGCGTGACGACGGCAACCGTCAGGATGCCGAGTTCCTTGGCTACCTGGGCGACAACCGGTGTGGCCCCGGTACCGGTGCCACCGCCCATGCCGGCGGTAATGAACAGCATGTCGGCGCCCTCGATGCATTCGTAAATGCGGTCGCGGTCTTCCATCGCCGCCTGGCGGCCGACGTCCGGGTTGGCCCCGGCGCCGAGTCCCTTGGTGATATTGCAGCCGATCTGCAGCGACGTCCTGACGCGCGAACCCTTCAGCGCCTGCGAGTCGGTGTTCGTGCAGATGAAATCGACGCCCTCGATGCCGGAATCGACCATGTGCGAGACGGCATTGCCGCCTCCTCCGCCGACGCCGATCACCTTGATGACCGCGCTCTGGCTGTGTGCATCCATTAATTCAAACATTCAAGCTTCCTCCGCTCTTCGTCCTTAACAAGGGGTACTCACTGAACCCCGTAAACCGGCCCGGAGTTTTCCCGGGCCTCCCGTTCATCAAAACTGTTTCCCGAACCAGGCCTTCATGCGTTCCCACACTTCGCCCAGATTGTTGTTGATCGGCGTGCTGCGCCGCCCCCGCCGCGACAGGTTCTCGTAGCCGTACAGCAGGAGACCGACGCCGGTCGCATAGATCGGGTTCCTCACCACGTCCATCAGGCCCTCGACGTACTGCGGCGAGCCGAGCCTGACGGGCATGTGGAATACCTCCTCGGCGAGTTCGACGGCGCCCTCCATCTTCGCGCTGCCGCCGGTGATCACGATCCCCGCGGCGATCAGTTCCTCGAAACCACTGCGCCGCAGCTCGTCGCGAATCAGGCTGAAGAGTTCCTCGTAGCGCGGCTCGACGATCTCGGCGAGCGTCTGCCTTGCAAGCCTGCGCGGCGGCCGGTCGCCGACACTCGGCACCTCGATCGTCTCGTCGGGGTTCGCGAGCTGCGACAGGGCGCAGGCGTACTTGATCTTGATCTCCTCGGCGTACTGCGTCGGCGTGCGCATCGACACCGCGATGTCGTTGGTGACCTGGTCGCCGGCAATCGGGATGACCGCGGTGTGCTGGATCGCGCCGCCCAGGAACACGGCGAGGTCCGTCGTACCGCCGCCGATATCGACGATGCAGGCGCCGAGTTCCTTC
>DATIUU010000236.1:0-4619 GCA_035466635.1 Woeseiaceae bacterium | reverse complement strand
GCCGCGCCCAGCGCCTGCGTGTAGACGACGCCGTGGTAAGACTCTTCGGGCTCGTTCAGCATGTGGAACTTCTTCGGGTGCTTCGCCCACGGGAACTCCCCCGAGTCGACGATGACGCCGCCGAGCGAGTTGCCGTGGCCGCCCATGTACTTGGTCAGCGAGTTGACCACGATATGCGCTCCCCAGGCGATCGGCTTGATCAGCGCCGGGGTTGCCACGGTGTTGTCGACGATCAGCGGAACGCCGTGAGCTTCCGCCATGTCGGCGAGCGCTTCGAGATCGACGATATTGCCGGCCGGGTTGCCGATCGACTCGCAGAAGACCGCGCCGGTCTTGTCGTCGATGAGCTTCGCCATGGCTTCCGGACTGTCGTCTTCGGCAAAGCGCACCTCGATGCCCTGCCGCGGCAGCATGTGCTTGAACAGCGTGTAGGTACCGCCATAGAGAAGCGGCACCGTCACGATGTTGCTGCCCTGCTCGGCGATGTTCAGGATCGAGTAGTTCACCGCCGCGCTGCCCGCGCTGAGGCCGAGGCCCGCAATGCCCCCCTCCAGTGCCGCACAGCGCTCCTCCAGTACCGCGGTCGTCGGGTTCATGATCCGCGTGTAGATATTGCCCTCGACCTCGAGGTTGAAGAGGTCGGCGCCATGCTGCGCGCTGTCGAACTCGTAGGCGACCGTCTGGTAGATGGGCACCGACACCGCCCTGGTGGCGCTGTCGGACTTGAAGCCGGCATGGATTGCGAGTGTCTGGTCTTTCATTTTTACTCCTTCAGGCTCAAGGGGTCGCCGGGATCGACCCCGGGCATGAACTGTTGTTTCCGATCGAGGTTGGTGACGCCGTACACGAGGCCCAGCCAGTTGTTGATTATGGCTTTCGCCGTGTCGCCCCAGGTATTGTCCAGCAACCCCTCGACGTCGGCTTCCAGCGTGTCGTCCAAGGCGGCGCCGGTCTTCCGCGCCTGGGCCGCCGCTTCGAGGGCCGCAAGCGCGAAGCGTTCGGCGTCGCTCGAAAAATAATTCTCGGGCAACGGCGGCGGCTTGTCGCGCTCGTCATTGGCATATCGATATAACTCGCGACGGTACTCCTTCAGCAGGCTGTTGGCGTCGTACTCGGGGTGGCCCTGCATGTAGATGACGCGAAACTGGTCCGGGCTCGCCGCCATGTGCACGCCGCCCTCGGGGCTCTCCGCCAGGACGGTGAGACCGGACGCCTCGAGTTGCGCCCGCGAGATGTCGTTGTAGCGCGAGTGCGGCACGTCGAAGCGCGTGTTGATGTCGCGGAGCAACGGGTGGTACTTGGCGCTGACGCGGTGGCTGTAGACACCCCAGCGTTTTTTCGGCAGCGGCTGCCGGTCGATGCCGTGGAAGTGCTTGAGGACCGCGTGGGTCGCGAGGCAGGAGCACAGGATCGACGCCACGTTGCCCCACGCCCAGTCAACGACTTCCATCAGCGGTTCCCAGAATGCCTCGTTCTCCAGCCGCGGGGTCGCGACGTTCGCACCGGTGATGATAAGCGCGTCGAGGCCGGCTTCGCGCAGGCTGTCGAAGTTACTGTAGTAACGATCGATATAGCGGACGGCCTCGTCGCTGCGCGCCAGCGCCGGCAGGGAAAACGGGTAGACGAAGAACTGCGCGATACGGTTGCAGCTACCGACCAGGCGTATGAACTGCCGCTCCGTCGCCCGCAGCGCGGCGTCCGGCATCATGTTCAGGAAACCGATGTGCAGCTCGCGGATATCCTGGTGCACGGCACGGTCCAGCGACAGGACTTCGTGCCCCTGTTCGCGCAGCTGGCCGAAAGTCGGTAGTTTGGAGTGAGCGACGAGTGGCATTGGACGGAGTTTAACGCCTTGTTCGGATATCTTGTTAAATTGATCCTGCGCTGGGGCAAGCAACGCTCATGCCCCGTGTCAGGGTATGGCACTATCCACACGAAGCGCCGCTCCTGGCAAGTTCCATGCTACGTCATCGTCGAGAGCTTGCATTGTGAACCTTATGGCTGATAGCAACCTGACGCTCGGGAAGTACGATGGCCAACAGGGACTGACCCTGTTGTATGAAGACTGGTTGTCGCTGCAAAGGAAGCCTGGCCACGGGCCGCTGCGACCTGCGCGTTGACGCGTGACCCTGCTTGCAAGCCGGCCGAGCGCGGTCGACAATGATTCGCCTCACCCACGGAGGCATCATGCTGATTTTTCTGACCGCCGTCGGCGTCGTCCTCGTCGTCTCCTTTCTCTGTTCGATCTTCGAGTCCGTGTTGCTGTCGGTCACCCGGCCGCAAATCGAGGTCATCGGCCGGCGCCACGCGCATGCGGCCCGCCTGCTGTCGGGATTCAAGGAGAACATGGACGTCCCGATCGCCGCGATCCTGATTCTCAACACGGCCGCGCACACGATCGGCGCTGCGGTCGCGGGCGCGAGCTACACCGTAGTCTTCGGCCCGGCCACACTGTGGATATTCTCGATCGTCTTCACGCTGGCGGTCCTGTTGCTGACCGAGATCATCCCAAAGACCCTCGGTGTGAGCTACGCGACCGTGATCGCCGCACCCGTTGCCCACGGCATTCAGCTTTTAACGGTCATTCTGCGGCCAATGGTCGCCGTCAGCGAGGCAATTTCCCGGTCCCTGCGCCGCGGTGCCGTGGTGCCGATAACCTCGCCCGAGGAGATCCGGCTGCTTGCCTGGCTGGGCCACCTGCGCGGCGCGGTGGGTCCACTGACGGCAGGGATGGTCGTGGGTGCAACGCAACTGCGGCACCTGCACGCGGACGACGTCATGCTGCCGCGCGAGGACGTGCGCTTCCTTTCGGCCGCGATGAACCGGGACGAGGCACTGGCCTACGTTCGCGAAACCGGGCACAGCCGTTTCCCGTTCACGCCGAGCGACGATTTCGACGACGTCTCCGGCGTGGTCCTGGCCAAGGACCTGGTCTACTGGCTGTTGCAGAACGACGCACGAGAAATCGACTGGAACACCTTGCGGCAGGACGTGCTGGTCGTACCGAACAGCGTGGCGCTGCCACAGCTGCTCAAGACCTACCAGGAAACGCAGCGCCACCTGGCCGTCGTCGTGGACGAGTACGGCAGCGTGGAAGGCATCGTCACGCTCGAGGACGTCCTCGAGGAAATCGTCGGTGACATTCGCGACGAGAGCGACCTGCCCATCGAAGAGTTCCAGGACACAACCGACGGCACGCTGGTCGTGCGCGGCAACGTCGACATGCGCAAGCTGTGCTCGAGACTGGGGATCAGCTGGGACCCCGAGCTGGAAGTCTCGACCATCAGCGGACTCGTGACGGAAATCCTGGAGCGCATCCCCGTCGTCGGCGACGCCGTCGACTGGGGCGGCTATCGCATCGAGGTGCTCAGGGCCGACCGGCGGCGCGCCAAGCTGCTGAGCGTTCGCGAGTTGCAGGAGTAGCTTGAGTAGCTTGGGGTCGGACCTACGTATATGATTGTTTTTCAAATAAAAACGCACTGAAAACAGGCAATCTAACCCGCTAGACAGCCCATATTTGGCAAGTTATCGAGGAACTCGTCCCGCGGTGAAAAGAAACCCCGTGAAAGCAGTAGCCTCCGCGATTTTGGGCCAGAAATTTGCCCGTTAAGGGGGAATAACCCCCGGGAAAAGGCCAAAATTTCTTTTTATTTCATTAGCTTGCCGGGGTCCGACCCCATGTTTCGGTACTGTGCGAGCCGCGCGGCGTCTTCCTGCGACCACGTCTCACCGGCGCCTTCCCGGGCGCGTTCCATTTCGGCAACTGCACGCACAACGTCTCCCTCGAGAAATGCAAGCTGCGCAGCCAGCCTGGCCGCATCCGCGCTCGCTGGCCGCAGCTCGGCGAGGCGCATCACGAGCGGCTCCGCATCAACGGGCTGCGCGAATTCGAGGTAAGCGCGCGCCAGCCCCTCGACCGCTTCGGCCTCGAGACCCCGGTCGTCGAGTTCGGCGGCGATCGCCCTGGCCCGGCCATACGACTCGATGGCGTCATCCGGACGCCTGCCCGCGGCCTGTATGTCACCGAGTAATGCCAGTGCTCGCGCCTCGTCGTGACGGCGGTTGCGCTCGACGGCAATGGCAAGCAATTCGTCGGCGACCGCCCGCGCGCCATCCGGGTCGCCTGCCGCGAGCCGGCTTCTTGCCACGCCACGCAACGCCGCGAATTCACCGGCCATGTCGCCGAGGTCCGCGTAGATGGCTGCGGCAGCCGAGAACCCTTCCACGGCCGCGGCGGCGGCCCCGAGGCGGCGATCGGCGTCGGCGATGGCCGCGAGCGACATTGCGATGCCGAGGCGATCCTCGATGTCGATGGCGATGTCGTGCCCCTGCTCGGCATACTGCCGGGCGCGCGTCAGGTTGCCGCGCTCCGCCGCCAGCGCCGCAAGGTTGACGAAGCTGCTCATGCGGCCGACGTCGCTGCCGAGCTCGGACCGCATCGCGAGGGCGAGCTGCTGAGTCTCCTCGGCCTCGTCGAGGCGGCCCTGGTGACTAAGCACCGTGCTCAGCCGGCTCAATGCCGACGCCTCGTACAGGCGATTACCCGTCAGGCGAAAGTTGGCGATTGCGTCTCGCGAATAGCGCTCGGCCTCGTCGAATCGCCCTTGCTGGATGAGCAC
>DATIUU010000235.1:0-5081 GCA_035466635.1 Woeseiaceae bacterium | reverse complement strand
GACGCACCGCGTACGCTGACGCGCCTCGTCGACATGGGCGTCAAGCCCTACGCCATTGCCACCTCGGTGAGCCTGATCATCGCCCAGCGGCTTGCGCGGCGCCTGTGCGACAACTGCAAGGAAGCGCAGGAAGTTCCGAAGGAAGCGCTCAAGAAAGAAGGCTTCACCGACGCCGAGATCGAGAAGGGCATCACCGTATTCGCGGCGAAAGGCTGCAAGCAATGCAACGAGGGCTACAAGGGCCGCCTGGGTATCTTCCAGGTGATGGAGGTGTCGGAAGCCATGGGCCGAATAATAATGGAAGGCGGTAACGCGATGCAGATCGCGGACCAGGCCATCAAAGAGGGGGTTATCGACTTGAGGCGGGCTGGCTTGAACAAAGTCAAGGACGGCGTTACCAGCCTGGTGGAAATCAACAGGGTTACAATCGAATGAGTTTGTACCTCACCTGACGGACGAGAACGATGGCCGAGACAGCAACAGCAAGCATTCCTTTTCTCTGGGAAGGCACGGACCGCAAGGGCAAGAAGGTCAAGGGCAAGAGCATGGCCACGACGGAGCAGGCAGTGCGCGCCGACCTCCGCCGCCAGGGCGTGGTCCCGACACGCATTCGCAAGCAACGGGCGAAAGCGTTCTCCGGCGCTTCCAAGATCACCACGGCCGACATCGCCATCTTCAGCCGCCAGCTCGCGACCATGCTCGCCGCCGGCATCCCGCTGGTGCAGGCGTTCGAGATCGTCGGCAACGGCCACGAGAACGCCGCGATGCAAAAGCTGATCCTCGGCATCAAGGCGGACGTCGAGGGCGGCAGCGCGCTCGCGGAAGCGCTCGCCAAGCAGCCCCTCTACTTCGACGACTTGTTCGTCAATCTCGTCGAGGCGGGCGAGCAGGCCGGTGCGCTCGAGACCCTGCTCGACAAGATCGCGACCTACAAGGAAAAGACCGAGGCGATCAAGAAAAAGATCAAGAAGGCGCTGACCTACCCGGCTGCCGTTCTGGTGGTTGCGTTGATCGTTACCACAATTCTCCTCATCTTCGTTATTCCGGCGTTCGAGGACCTCTTCCAGGGCTTCGGCGCAGATCTGCCGACGTTCACGCGAGCGGTCATCGACCTGTCGGTATTCGTCAGGACGAACGGGCTGGTACTGACCGCGGGAATCGGTGCCGGCATTAGTGCATTCTTTTATTTCAAGAAACGCTCCAAGCCGATGCGGCACTTCCTCGATCGCATGGCGCTCAAGGCACCGATCATCGGCCCGATCCTGCAGAAGGCCGCGGTCGCGCGCTACGCCCGCACGCTCTCCACGATGTTCGCGGCCGGCGTGCCGCTGGTCGAGGCACTGGAATCGGTCGCGGGCGCGACGGGCAACATCGTCTACGAGCAGGGCGTGCTGAAGATGCGCGACGAGGTCGCGACCGGCCAGCGCCTGCAGCAGGCGATGGAAAACACCGATTTGTTCCCGAACATGGTCATCCAGATGATCGCGGTCGGCGAGGAGTCGGGCTCGCTCGACGAGATGTCGTCGAAGGTCGCGGATTTCTACGAGGAGGACGTCGACAACGCGGTGGACAACCTCTCGAGCCTGCTCGAGCCGATGATCATGGCCATCCTCGGCGTGCTCGTCGGCGGTCTCGTGGTCGCGATGTACCTGCCTATCTTCAAGATGGGTTCGGTTATCTGACGATCGCTTCACGGTTTGCAATGCAGCGGCGTTCGGAGGACACTCCGGGCGCCGTTTTCGTTTCACAGCACCGGTAATCCGAACGGAGACAGTGAATGCTCGAATTGCTCGCCGAGGCTCCCGCGATCTTCATCGCCATCGCGTTCGCGTTTGCGCTCCTGATCGGCAGTTTCCTCAATGTCGTCATCTACCGCCTGCCCATCATGATGGAGCGCGAGTGGCGGGCGCAGTGCGTGGAACTCGCCGAGACGCCGGCGCCGGAGCTGCCGGAGGGCCGTTTCAACCTCGTCGTGCCGCGCTCGCGCTGCCCGTCCTGCGGCGCCCAGATCACGGCGTGGCAGAACATCCCGGTGCTCAGCTACCTGATGCTCGGCGGCCGCTGCGCGGCGTGCAAGGCGGAGATCTCGGCGCGCTACCCGATCGTCGAATTCGTCACGGCGCTGCTGGTCGCGGTGGTCGCCTGGCGCTTCGGCGCCAGCTGGCAGGGCCTGATGGCGATCGTGCTGACGCTGTTCCTCGTACCGATCACGATGATCGACTTCGACCGTTGCCTGATCCCCGACAGCATCGTGCTGCCGCTCCTGTGGATCGGTCTCGGCATGAGCCTCTGGCACCCGCAAGCCGGTGCCGACGTGCTGTTCATCGCGCCGTCCGACGCCATCATCGGCGCCATTGCAGGCTATCTCAGCCTGTGGTCCTTCTACTGGGTGTTCAAGCTCGTAACCGGCAAGGAAGGCATGGGCTACGGCGACTTCAAGCTGCTCGGCGCGCTCGGCGCCTGGCTCGGGTACCAGTACCTGTTCACGATCATCATCATGTCCGCGGTCGTCGGCGCGACGCTCGGCATCGCCCTGATCGTGTTCCGCGGCCGCGACCACCAGGTGCCGATGCCCTTCGGCCCGTTCCTCGCGGGCGCCGGCTGGATCACGATGCTCTGGGGCGACGCCCTCAAGGCCTTTTTCAACCTCCCGTTCTAGGTGAGTACGCACCGGGACAAACCGCTCCGCATCGGCCTCACCGGCGGCATCGCGAGCGGCAAATCCACGGTCGCCGAACTGTTCGCCGATCTCGGCGTGCCCGTGATCGATACCGACGTCATCGCCCGAGAGGTGGTTCGCCCGGGCGAGCCTGCGCTGGAAGAAATTCGCGACACCTTCGGTAACGGCGTCATCGCCGCCGACGGCACGCTGGACCGGGCGGCGATGCGAGCCATCGTGTTCGGCGACGACGCGGCCCGCCGCCGGCTCGAAGCGATCCTGCACCCGAGGATCGGGGCAGCCACGCGGGCCCAGGCGGACGCTGCCGGCGGCGCTTACCAGGTCATCGTCGTGCCGCTGCTCGTCGGGTCGTCGTTGCGGGCATTCGTCGACCGCGTGCTGGTCGTCGATTGCGACGAGGAGACCCAGGTTGCGCGGCTGCTCGCCCGGGACGCCGAATCCGAGGCCCGGGCTCGCCGCATCCTCGCGGCGCAGTCGAGCCGCGAGGAGCGCCTCGCGATCGCGGACGACGTCATCGCCAACGACGGCGATCTCGACGCGACCCGGGACCAGGTTCTCGCCCTGCACCGGCGCTACCTGCGCTCGGCCGCGGCGCGCGCCGACTGAGGCTGTCGCCGATCGGCGTCATTTGCCAGTCGCGGGGGTGTCATTCAGAATACGGCAATGGTGAAACCCGCGGAAATCGTCACTCCCAGGACCGCACGCGGCCAGGCTTTTTACGAGCTACCGCTGAGCGAGCGCATGCGCACGTTCCTGCGCATCGAGTTCCTGTATCGCCAGATGCTGTACAGCGCCGAGACCGATTCGCGCTGGGCGACGCGTGCCACGATCAGCACGCTCCTCGAACTCCTCGCGATCCTGTTGCGCGGCGACGTTCGCGGCGAGGTCCACAAGGAGCTCGATTACCACATCAGTGCGCTGCAACGCTTCCAGAGCCAGCCGGGCGTCGACAACAGGCGTCTCGAGAGCCTCATACGCAATCTCGTCGAGAGTCGCAACGAGGTGTCGGCCATCGGCACCCAGTACCTGCAGCCCCTGAAGGACAGCGAGTTCCTGCGAGCCATCCAGCACCGCAACTCGATACCGGGCGGCACCTGCGAGTTCGACCTGCCGGAATACAACCACTGGCTGCGGCAGCCCTATGAACGGCGCCAGCAGGACCTCGATCGCTGGATCGGTGCGGTCCGGCCGCTGTGCGACGCCGTCGTCGAGATCCTGTGGCTGATCCGTGAAAGCGCCGAGCCGATCGGCAAGACCGCCATCAACGGCATGTACCAGCACAGCATGAGGAAGGACGCACACGGCCGGCTGCTGCGCGTGATACTCGGCAGCGGCAGTGAACTGTACCCGGAGATCAGCGGCAGCCAGCACCGCTTCACGGTGCGTTTCCTGGAGTGGTCGACGATCGAGAGCCGCGCGGTGCAGACCGGCCACGACGTCGCGTTTCAGCTCGCCATCTGCTGAAGCGCCGCGATCACCGGCAAGTCGGCCGGCAGTATGTCGTGGTCCGCGAGTGATGCCGGCGCCACCCAGCGCAGCGCCTGGCCCTCCAGACCGGCGG
Source organism: Woeseiaceae bacterium (assembly GCA_035466635.1). Lineage (GTDB taxonomy): Bacteria > Pseudomonadota > Gammaproteobacteria > Steroidobacterales > Woeseiaceae > UBA1847. The sequence goes on along the minus strand of DATIUU010000235.1, from coordinate 840 downwards.
GCTCGCTGTTCCAGGCGCTCACCAGGAAAAAGTGGATGGATACCGAGCGGTCCGGATAGTCGTGCTCGAGATGCAGGAAGTGCTCGGCGGCACCCAGTTCGACGCCGAGTTCTTCCAGTAGCTCCCTCGCGAGGGCCTGCTCCGCGCTTTCGCCAGCGCCGATCTTGCCGCCGGGAAACTCCCACATTCCCTGGAACGGCCCCCCGCCCACGCGCTCGGTGATGAGCACGCGTCCGCGCGGGTCACGCAGGATACCGGCCGCGACTCGGAGACGCCGCATCGGCACTCAGCTGAGTTGCCCGTGACAGCGCTTGTATTTCTTGCCGGAACCGCAGGGGCACGGCTCGTTGCGGCCGACCTTGCGGCCGTCCCTGACGAATGTCTCGACGGCCGCGCCGCCGTCGCCGCCCTGCCCGGGGAGACCCTGGCGCACGGGCTGGCCCGGTTGCGCTCGCGCCTGCCCTGCGGCCGGCGGGGCCGGCGCCTGTGCGCCGAGCGCGGAAGCCTGCGCGTGCTGGAAATCCAGCTTCTGCTGCTGCTCGCGCTGGCGCTGCATCTCGGCCAGGTCGTCCTCGCCCTGGATGCGGATGCGGGTCAGGATGCTGATCGTGTCGTGCTTGACCTGCTCCATCATCGCCCCGAACATCTCGAACGCCTCGCGCTTGTACTCCTGCTTGGGGTTCTTCTGCGCGTAGGAGCGCAGCCCGATACCCTGGCGCAGGTGGTCCATTGCCGCGAGATGCTCCTTCCAGTGATGGTCAAGCTGCCGCAGCATCACCTGCTTTTCGACGTTGCGCATCAGCTCGCTGCCGATTCTCTGTTCCCGCTCGGCGTAGGCCT
>DATIUU010000234.1:0-6925 GCA_035466635.1 Woeseiaceae bacterium | reverse complement strand
GATCGCCTGCCGCTTCGTTGCAGCCCTTGCCCGTATCGACATACGGCCTGCGGTCCGCGCCTCGCGGCAGGCGATCGGACGGCAACGTGTGCGACGATACTTGTGCAGAGTGTCCCTAGCTACTTCGCGCGTTCGATGGCCTCGACGATCATGCGCCTGGCGTCGGCCGCGCCGAGCCAGTCGCCGATACGCACCCACTTGCCGGGCTCGAGATCCTTGTAGTGCTCGAAGAAGTGCTCGACCTGCCGCAACGTGATCTCCGGCAGGTCCGAGTATTCCTTGATATTGTCGTAGCGCTGCGTCAGGGCCGGTGACGGCACGGCGAGTATCTTCTCATCCTGTCCCGCATTGTCCTCCATGACGAGCACACCGATCGGGCGCACGTTGATCACGCATCCCGGCACCAGTTCGCGCGAGTTGGCGACCAGTACGTCGATGGGATCGCCGTCCTCCGACAGCGTGTGCGGCACGAAACCGTAGTTGCCGGGGTAGGACATCGGCGTGTACAGGAAGCGGTCCACGACCAGCGTGCCGGCTTCCTTGTCCATCTCGTACTTTATGGGCTGCCCGCCGTGAGGGACCTCGATGATGACGTTGACGTCATCCGGGGGATTGTGGCCGATTGCGATCGCGTCGATTCTCATGGGATATGTATTTGTTTGTATCTGTGGCAGGTCTGGAGATAGGCTCAATACTACACTTCTCTGTCCGAACCCAGTACCGGTAACTGCCATGTCGCGATTCCTGATGTTCCTGACCGTTTGCCTCGTTTCCGCCTGCGCCAGCGCCGACGCGCCGCGCCCGTTCGAGGTCGAGCCCGTTGCGAGCTTCGACGAGCCCTGGGCGATGGCCTTTCTCCCGGACGGGCGCCTGCTCGTCACCGAGAAAGCCGGGCGCCTCCTGGTCGTCGACCGGGACGGCAACAAGTCGGCGCCGCTCGCCGGGCTGCCGGCGGTCGATTACGGCGGCCAGGGCGGCCTCGGGGACGTGGCGCTGCACCCGGATTTCGCCCAGAACCGCCTGGTCTACATCAGCTACGTCGAAGCGGGCGATGGCGACACGCGCGGCGCCGCCGTGGCACGCGGGGTTCTCGAACTCGACGGCAACGGCGGCACGCTGTCGGATATCGAGGTGATCTGGCGGCAGGAACCGAAGGTGACCGGCCGCGGCCATTACGGCCACCGCCTGCTGTTCGACGACGGCGGCTACCTGTTCATCTCCTCGGGCGACCGGCAGAAATTCGATCCGGCGCAGGACATGTCGGGCAATCTCGGCAAGATCGTCCGCCTGTACGACGACGGCTCGGTGCCGAAGGACAACCCGTTCCATGGCGCCGGCGGGGTGACGGCGCAGATCTGGTCACTCGGCCACCGCAACCCGCTCGGCATCGCCTTCGATCTCGACGGGCAGCTGTGGAATATCGAGATGGGCCCGAAAGGCGGCGACGAGCTCAACCGGGTCGTCCGCGGCGAAAACTACGGCTATCCCATCGTGTCCAACGGCGATCATTACAACGGTGAAGAGATCCCCGACCACGACACGCGGCCCGAGTTCGCCGCGCCCGCCGTGTGGTGGACCCCGGTCATCTCGCCGGGCGGGTTCATGGTTTACGACGGCGGGCTGTTTGCAGGCTGGCGCGGCGACGGCTTCATTGCCGGACTGTCGGCGGAGTCGCTGCTACGGATCGAGTTCGACGGCGAAACCGCGCGCGAGGCAGAGCGCTTCGACATGGGCAAGCGCATGCGCGCCGTCGTGCAGGGGCCGGACGGAGCGATCTGGATGCTCGAAGACAAGCAGGGCGGACGGCTGTTGCGGCTCACGCCCACGGGGTCCGGTTCCGGCTAATCCGGCTTCGGAAGCAGTGCCGTCACGACCGATCCCGGCCGCTCCGGCAACTCGGCGTCCTGCACCGGGAAGTGGAGTTTCCGGTTGTCGTCGGTGACGAACAGGATGATGCCGTCCGGGTAGCGCTCCCGGTGCGCCTCGATGTCGAATTCGCGGGTCAGTTCCGTCGACCTGACCTCGGCTCCCTTTGCAATCCTCGAAAGCAGATCGCTTACCGAGTATTTCCCGGAGAACAGGACCCGCCCTCCCGACTCGCCGCTGATCTGGTATTTCTCGTGCTCGCCTTCGGAGGCCTGGGGCAGCGTGTACACGGCCTGGCGCCCGAAATCGTAGCGAAAACGAACGCAGGCGAGTTCGTTCAGGCCGGGCCGGTGCGACAGCGCCAGCAGGTTACCCAGGCCAAGCAGGTTGAGGTGCCGGTCCGCGTAGCTGGAAACGGGGCTGCCGTAGAACACCGGCAGGCCCTTCATGCGCGCCTCGCTGATGCCGTCCCATGCCGTCGAGGCGACGAGTACCCGGTGACCCGCCTTCTGCAGTGCCTCGGCATAGGCAAGGGCGAGGGAATTCGCGCCCACGACGAGAACGCCGTTGGGCTCCGGGTCGGCGATGCCGAGTGCGCGCGCAACCACCCGGCCGGTCAGGCCCTGGATGACGACCGTGCCGATGATGATCGTAAAGACGAGCGGCACGAGATCGCCGGCGCCCTCGTACCCCATCTCCTCGAGGCGCAGTGCGAACAGTGCCGAGACCGCCGCGGCAACGATGCCACGGGGGAATATCCAGCCCAGGTACAGGCGTTCGCGCCAGTTCAGGTCGCTGCCGATTGAACTCGCAAATGCGCGCGCGGGTCCCGCGACGAACTGCAGGAACAGCAATATCGCGATCGAGGCCGCACCGAGACCGACCAGTGCCGTGAGTTCGATCCGGGCAGCGAGCAGGATGAACAGGCTGGCCACCAGCACCATGGCGAGGCTTTCCTTGAAGTCGAGGATGTCCTCGAGATCGAGGCCGCGCATGTTGGCCTGCCAGGTGCCCATGATCGTGACGGCGAGCAACCCGGTCTCCGCATGGATCATCTCCGAAACCCCGAAGACCAGCAGCACGGAGGCAAGCGCGAGGTAATCGCGCAGGTAGTCGGGAACCCAGTGCCTGCGCAGGACGACGCCGAAGGCATGGCCCGCGGCGATACCCAGGACCGAGCCCGTGAGGACGATGGTGGCCAGTGTCACGAGCACCTGGCCGATGCCGGCGGCGGTTTGCGTGACGACGATGATGTCGAACACGATGACCGCGAGGATCGCCCCGAGCGGGTCGACCAGTATTGCCTCCCAGCGCAGGACGCTCGATACAGCGCGCGTCGGACGGATGGTACGCAGGAGCGGCATGATGACGGTGGGGCCGCTGACGGTGACGATGCCGCCGAAAAGTGCCGCAAGGTAGATATCCCAGCCCAGGACGGTGTGCGCCGCCAGGGTCGCGGCAAGCCAGGTAATGGCGACGCCGACGGTTACGAGGTTTCGTACCACGGCGCCGTGGCCGCGAATCTCCGACAGCTTCAGGGTGAGGCTGCCCTCGTAAAGAATGATGGCGACGGCTATCGAGACCGCCGGCATGAGCAGTTCGCCGAGTAACTCGTCCGGGTTCAGCCAGCCCATGACGGGCCCGGCAACGATCCCCGTGAGCAGCAGGAAGAGGATCGACGGCAACTTGGCACGCCAGGCAATCCACTGGCACGCGAACCCGGCCACGAAAATGGCGCTCAGGACGAGCAGGTCGGCGTTGTGCATTGAAGCCCCTCGAGCAAGGCGTGACTATGGCCATTATCCGGGCCCGTGCCGCATTTATACAGGGCCGCGCCCGGCGATCGGCATAAGTACGGATATCGAGCGACACGATTCGACTCTAGGATCATCGACGGAGGTGGATTCGATGACAGATTCAGGCGCCGGGAACATGCCGGCCGGAGTAGCCGAGATCGCCGACTGCGGTTATGCGATCTGGGCCAGGGATGACGTCGACCCTAAACTGCGCGCGCGATTCGCTGCGGATCGCATACCGGTAGCCGGCGTGCGGCACGTGCGCATCTGGGGGCTGCAGGTCGACGACGAGCGGGAACTGCCGGGACTCGAACGCACCCAGATCCCCGACGAGGAGGTGTGGGAGGTCAACCTCGAGGCACTGGACGGCTCGAAGTTCGAGGTCGATTCACGGCTCCTGAAAGCGGTCCGCTGAGCCGGCCGCAGGCTACCAGCGCACCTGCAACTTCAGTCCGTAGGCGTAATCGCCTTCCTCCGGAGCCCGCGGCTCGCTGTCGCCGACCTGTTCGATGTCCGTTTGCATGCGGTAGGGACGGAGTTCGACGTCCGTGTCCCAGCCGAACCACCTGTCGAATTGCTGGTTCAGCGAACCCAGCGGGTCCGTCAGCACCCAGAGCCACTTGTCACCCGTCGAGCGGAAACCGCGCTCCGCATCGCGTTCCCGCACGTTGTCTCTCAGGTGCATGAAGTAGAGCCCGACCATCGAGCCGATTACGGGCGTAACCCACAGGTCCTGCTTCGACGGCTCCTCGGCCAATGCCTCGATACCGAATTCGAAAATGCTCGACAACAACGTGGAATACCCGAATGACTGCCAGTTATTGAAGCCGCGCTCTCTTGCACGGACGAAATACGCAGCACCCCAGTAAGGGTGCAGTATGTAGTTGATGTAGAAGACGTCCGAGTCGTTCTCCGGGTGCGTCGTCTTTTCCCACCAGACCGAGAAGCTGTAGTCCTTCTTCTGCTCGGGGGTCCAGCCGCTCACGCTCTCCGGCATCACGTACAGGATCGCCATCGCACCCCACTGGTAGCCGAGGAAGTACTTGGTATCGCGCCACAAACCGCTGCCGTCGGGCCGCATTGCCATCTCGGCAAACAGCTCCGGCGCGTCTGCCTCGAAGTCATCGTATTCGTCGTATTCACTACTGTTCGCAAGACATGGCGCGGCGTACAGGCACAGCATCACCGCGCAGGCGCGGATCATCCGGATGGACCCCGGTTGCATCGCCGGCCCGGTCATCGTCCACCGCCGATGTGAATGCCGAGATAGAGCCCGAAATCCGGTGTCGCGTCCGATATGACGTCTTCAACGAGCGCGAACCGCACGGCAATACCCTGCGCGGGCCAGCGGTAGGCGCCGCCGACCGCCAGTTGAATCGAGCTGCCGCCCAGTTCATCGAGATCGCTGTCGATGTAGGCGCCCTGCGCCTGCAGCTGCGCGGTAACGCCGAAGCGCCCGGTCGCGTGCCAGGTGGCCGCGAGCCCGCCGTAAGGCACCACGCTGCGCTGCTGCTCCGCGAGCACGTCGCCGTCGCCCAGCCCCAGCAGACCGGCGAAGCCGGAGTAGGCGAACTCCCGCCCGAACCACTGGCTCGATTCCTGGGCATAGATACCGAGCGCCGCGTCCACGGCGCCACTGCCAAGGACATCGCCGGAGTCCCCGGTCGGCAGCTTCACGCTGAACCGCACCGTGACGTGCCTCGAACCGGCCGCGTCCGCCGCAACCAGCGGCATGGCGGCAGACAACTGCACATCACCGATGCCGAAGCTCGACGACGTTACCTGCTGCTGCACGGTACCGCCGTTCACATACGAATAATCGAGCTGGTTGTGCGGCGGGCCGCGCTTGGAGTTCGAGATGCCCCAGAAGTCGTGCCAGTCGTAGATGAACCGGTCGAGCGCGCCTGGCGAGTGCTTTACGAGCGGCACGTCGACACCAATTTCCAGCCGTTCGTGAATCCGGCGGCGGAACTTGAAATCCGCAAAGTAAGTCTCGCCATCGAGCACGATCGACTCGGCGTCGGTGTCCCTTGCTTCGGCATTGTTCACGATCGACAAGGCGAGCGCATAATCGGACTTGCCGCGCTCCAGCAGCATCGCCTGCTGGAATGGCGGCAGGCCGTAGACGTGCAGGAACGGGTGCTGGTTGCGGAGTTCGAAGACATCCACACCGGCAGCCGAAATCGGCACGCTGCCCAGCAACAGCGGTAGCGCTATAATCGCTCGACCAAGATCCAAGTTTTTGCCTCCTGCCGCCCTTCTACCCGGACGATAATCGCCTTGAAATACCCGAAAATGCGTAGCCTAAGCGAGTTTGCCGGCCACTGCATCTCGTTGCTTGCGGTTTTGTTGTTCACAGGCCCTGCCGTTGCGGAGCCGGTGCCGCTGTTCAGCGCCACCTACAAGGTTCATTACGGCATCCTCCACGGCGAGATGACCCTGGAACTGCGGCACGCCGGCGGCGTGGATTACGTCTACGAGACCTCGCTGACACCGCGCGGGTTCGTGACGGTATTCAAGCGCGGCAGCATCGTCGAGACCACGGCCCTGGCGATCGAGGATGGCGTTCTCACGCCTCGCGATTACCGCAGCACCGACACGATCGCCAATCCGGCGCGCAACACGGTGTACCGGTTCGACGACCCCCCGGGGCGCGTCACCGGCACCTACAAGGAGCGGCAGGTCGACGAACCGATGCGGCCGAACGGGCACAACCGCATATCGGCGCACGTCGCGGTGATGCTCGCGATGAACACGGGCACGGAAATGACGGCGATCCCGGTATTCGACCGGGCCCGCTGGCGCGACTTCGCGTTCGAGACGTTTCCGGCCCAAACCGTGAAGACGCCGCTCGGTGAATTCGAGTCCGTCGAGATCCGTTACTCGTCCGACACGAAGGACAAGAGCTGGTCGCTCTACTGCGCCGAGGCACTGGACTATGCGCCCGTCATGATCGTCTACCGTGAAGACGATGACATCAAGTCGACGGCTCAACTCGTGGAGTACGAATCACTCGGCGACGCGGCGCCGCGCAGCCGCTAGGGAGACTCTACACAAGTATCGTCGCACACGTTGCCGTCAGATCGCCTGCCGCGAGGCGCGGACCGCAGGCCGTATGTCGATACGGGCAAGGGCTGCAACGAAGCGGCAGGCGATCGGACGGCAACCCCTCATTATCAATAACCTACGTTGGGACTGACGGGTATCGGGCGAGGCTTCGTTGCTCGTCGCTGGTGTACATACCGTACACGTCGCTCCTCGTG
>DATIUU010000233.1:0-5930 GCA_035466635.1 Woeseiaceae bacterium | reverse complement strand
GCACTGGTTGTTGCTGGGCCTCGGCTTCAGCACCTTCAACTGGCCGGTGCTCGGTATCGTCGTCGCCTGGCTGCTGGCGGCCGGCGCCCGCGACCGCTGGCGCGCGCGGATTCCCTGGTGGCAATACAACGCGACGCAGGTGCTGTTCGCGCTGTTTACCGTGGTCGCGCTGCTGTCGATCATCGGCAGCCTGCCGGGCGGGCTCCTCGGAACGCCCGACATGCACGTGACCGGCAACGGCTCGGCCGGTAACTCACTGGCCTGGTTTGGCGACCGCAGCGACTCGGCATTGCCGGTTGCGGCCGCCTGGAGCGCACCGCTCTGGGTCTACAAGGTGCTGATCCTGGCCTGGGCGCTGTGGCTGAGTTTCGCCCTGTTGCGCTGGCTGCCGTGGGTCTGGCGGGCCTTTGCCAGGGAAGGCTTCTGGCACCCGCGCAGGGGCCGGGATGACGATGCATCGGCGGGCGCTGCATGAACGTGGCTGAATTCCGGCTGACCGAACCGCGCCCGGCGGCCTGGATCGCCGTCTTCGCGGGGTGCCTGGCCTGGTCCGGTTTCGAACCGAAGGACGGCGCCACCTGGGTGCTGGAGGTAGTGCCGGCGGTGATCGCCGCCATCGTGCTGTTCGCGACGCGCCGGCAGTTTCCGCTGACGCGGCTGGCCTACATGCTGATCCTGGTCCACTGCATCATCCTGATGGTCGGCGGGCACTACACCTACGCCGAGGTGCCCGCCGGCGACTGGTTCCGGCACCTGTTCGATCCGCCGCGCAACAATTACGACAAGCTCGGTCACCTGGCGCAGGGTTTCGTCCCGGCGATCGTCGCGCGCGAAGTCACCATCCGGCTAAGGGTATTCAACGGCGCCGGCTGGAGGAACTTCTTCATCGTCTGCTTCTGCCTTGCCGTCAGCGCCTTCTACGAGCTGATCGAGTGGTGGGTGGCGCTGCTTTCCGACGAGGCGGCCGACGCGTTTCTCGGTACCCAGGGTTACGTCTGGGACACGCAGTCCGACATGTTCCTGGCGCTGATCGGCGCGGTGCTCGCGCTCGTGCTGCTCGGACGGCTGCACGACCGCCAGCTCGCCGCGTACGTCGAAGACCGGTAAGCTCCGCCCGTTGCCGGGCCGGCACGATCGGGAGGCGGGAATGGGCAGGCGCTGCGCTTACCTGACAATGGACGATATCAGCGGCTTCGTTTCGGACGCCGGGCTCAGCTTCGCGCCCATGGCCGAGCTGGGCTGGGACGTCGAGATGGTGCCGTGGCAGAGCGGTGCCGACTGGAACGACTACGACCTGGTCTACATCTGCACTCCGTGGGACTACCAGAACGACGTCGCCGGTTTCCTCGATGTGCTGGCGGCCATCGAAGGCTCGTCGGCGCGCCTGGTCAACGGCCTGGATCTCGTGCGCTGGAACCTGGAGAAGACCTACCTGCGCGAACTCGAGATGCGTGGCGCCGACATCGTGCCGAGCCGCTTCTTCGACCGTTTCGACGCGCGCAGCATCGAGGCATGTTTCGATGCGTACGCCACCGGCACGATCGTCGTGAAGCCCGTCGTCGGCGCCAATTCCGACAACATCTTCGTGCTGGCGCGCCCGCTGCCGGCCGACGTCGTCGTCGAGCTCGGCCGGGTGTTTGCGAACCGCCCGTTGTTCGTGCAGCCGTTTATCGACAGCGTGCGATCGGAAGGCGAGTATTCGCTGTTCTTCTTCGGCGGTGAGTACAGCCACGCCATACTCAAGAAGCCGAAGCAGGGCGATTTCCGCACTCAGGAGGAACACGGCGCCGACATCCTGAGTGTCGCCGCGCCGGCTGCGCTCGTCGAGACCGCGCGCCGGGTCCTCGGCGTGGTGAATCCCAAGCCCGTCTACGTGCGCGCCGATTTCGTGCGCGATAAGGCAGAGCGGTTCCTGCTCATGGAACTCGAACTGATCGAGCCGGCGCTGTATTTCCGCACCGACCCCGGGTCGGCGCGCCGTTTCGCGAGCGCGCTCAACCGGGCCGCCGCCTGACGTCCGGCTACATCAGGTGCTGCCGGAAGAACCGCAGGATGTGTGAGTACGCGTGCTCGCCGGTGGCCGGCACGCGCGTCAGGCCGTGCTTGCTGCCGGGGTAGGTCATGACGTCGAACGGCCGGCCGTCGTCCTGCAGGGCCTTCATCAGCTTGGTGCTGTTCGTGAACAGCACGTTGTCGTCCGCCATGCCGTGGATCAGGAGCAGGGGTGCCTCGAGGTTTGCCGCGTAAGGGAACACGCCCGAGGCCTCGTAGCCGTCCGGGTTGTCCTCCGGCGTGCCGAGGTAGCGCTCGGTGTAGTGCGTGTCGTACAGCGTCCAGTCCGTGACCGGCGCGCCGGATACGCCGGCCGCGAACACGCCGGGCTGCTTGAACAGGCTCATCAGCGTCATGTAGCCGCCGTAGCTCCAGCCCCAGATACCGATGCGATCCGGGTCGACGAAATCCAGTGACTTCAGGTACTTAACGCCGACCATCTGGTCGTCGACCTCGACCTTGCCCATGTGGCGGTACAGCGGCGCATCGAAGGCCGTGCCGCGAAATCCCGTGCCGCGGTTGTCGATCGTGAAGACGATGAAGCCGTTGCGGGCGAGGATCTCGTTGAAGCCGACGCCCCACGCGTTGGTGACCTGCTGGCCCATCGGCCCGCCGTAGACGTAAACGACGACGGGGTAGCGCCTGGCAGCATCGAAACCGGCGGGCTTCAGCATGCGGTAGTAGAGCGCCTGCCCGTCTTCTGCCTCGAGCGTGCCGAACTCGATCGACGGACGCGAGGCGAGGTAGGGGTGATACGGGTGCGATTCGTCGAGCAGGTTCGGTTCGATGAGCGCCCTGCGGGAGCCGTCGGCCAGGTGCACGCCAAGCTGCGGCGGCGTATCGGCATTCGAAAAGCTGTCGACGTAGAACTCGCCGCTGGCGGCGAAGTCGGCCACGTGCCAGCCGGGCATTTCGCTGATGCGGCGCGGCTTCGTGTCGCCCGACAAGGCGACTTCGTAGATATTGCGCTCCATCGGGCTGTCGAGCGTGCCGGTCACGAACAGCCGGTCCCCGGCCTCGTCAATGTGCAGCAGGGCCGAGCGGGCGCGGGCGCCGTCGGCGACGTCCCAGTCGCCGGCGGTTAATGGGCGGATCAGCTCGCCGTCGTTGTCGTAAAGGTAAAGATGAGCATGCCCGCTGCGTTCGGAACTCCAGATGAACCCGGGCCGGGTTTCGAGAAAGGCGAGTTCGTTGTGCAGGTTGATCCAGGTGTCGCTGGTCTCGGTGACGAGCACGCGCGATTCGCCGCTGCGCGCATGCACTTTCAGCAGTTCGAGCGTCTGCTGGTCGCGCGACTGGCGCTGCACCGCGAGAAAGTTGCCGTCGGGGAACCAGTCCACGCGCGGCAGGTAGATGTCGGTTTCGTCGCCAATGTCCATCCAGCGCAGGTCCGTGCCGTCGGGCGCGACCACGCCCAGCGTCACCAGCACGTTCGGCGTGCCGGTCGCGGGGTAGCGCTGTTCGTAGACCTCGAAGTCTTCTGCGTGGATCTCGAAGCGCTCGGCAACCTGCACGGGCGACTCGTCGACGCGGATGAAGGCGACGGCCGAGTCGTCGGGCGCCCACCAGTAGCCCGTATAGCGGTCCATCTCTTCCTGCGCGATGAACTCCGCCATGCCGTTGCGCACCAGGCCGCCGCCGTCCCGGGTCAGCCGGATTTCCGCGAAGGACTCGAGGTCGACGGCGTACAGGTCCTGGTCGCGGATGAAGGAAACGTAGCGTCCCGTGGCGCTGAACTTCGGGTCGGTCTCACCGGTTTCCGTATCGGTGAGCTGGCGCGTGGTCCCGCCGTCGAGATCGTACAGAAACAGGTCGCCGTTCAGCGGGAACAGCAGGCGCCTGCCATCCGGCGCGAAGTGGTAGCCGACGATGCCGCGTTGCCCGACGATGCGCAGGCGCTCGCGCCGCGCCAGTTCTTCGTCGGACAGCGCCTCGTCGCCGGCGACCAGTGCCGTCGAGTCGACGAGCAGCCGTTGCTGCCGGTCGGCGAAGTGGTATTCCCAGAGGTCCATCTGCAGCGGATCGGTGTCCTTGCCGCGCAGGAACGTGACGCGGGTCGAGTCCGGCGAGATCCTGACGGCGCGTGGCGACGGCCCGTCGAGGTCGGGTGCGGCAAAGAGTCGTTCTATCTGGAGTGTAGCCATGTTGTCGGTATCGCTCCCTGTACCTGCGGGACTCGCTTGTTGCGCTGGCGGCGAGTCACAGCCTGCAAGCGCCATGAACGTGCACAACAGGATCAGTCTCGTTCGCATCGTGATTTCCTCGGTCGCCATCATTGTCAGGCGATGGTCAGGCGCTGCGACGCGCGCGGTTGTCCCGCAGCAGCGGCTTCAGGTACTGGCCCGTAAACGAGCGCGCACAGGCGGCCACGTCCTCGGGCGTGCCGGCCGCGATGACCTTGCCGCCGCCGTCACCGCCTTCCGGTCCCAGGTCGATGACCCAGTCGGCCGTCTTGATGACATCCAGGTTGTGCTCGATGACGACGATCGTGTTGCCGCGATCGCGCAGCCGGTGCAACACCTCCAGCAGCTGTTCGATGTCCCGGAAGTGCAGGCCGGTCGTCGGTTCGTCCAGGATGTACAGGGTCCTGCCCGTGTCGCGCTTGGACAGCTCCCTGGCCAGCTTGACGCGCTGCGCCTCGCCGCCCGACAGCGTGGTCGCGTTCTGGCCCAGGCGCACGTACGAGAGCCCGACGTCCGTCAGCGTCTGCAGCTTCTTCGCCACCACCGGGACGTTCCTGAAGAACTCGAGCGCGTCCTCGACGGTCATCTCGAGCACTTCGTGGATGTTCATGCCCTTGTAGCGGATCTCGAGTGTCTCGCGGTTGTAGCGCTGGCCGCGGCAGACGTCGCAGGGCACGTAGACGTCCGGCAGGAAGTGCATTTCCACCTTCAGTACGCCGTCGCCCTGGCAGGCCTCGCAGCGGCCGCCCTTCACGTTGAAGCTGAACCGGCCGGGCAGGTAGCCGCGCGAGCGCGCTTCCTGGGTACCGGCGAACAGTTCCCGGATCGGCGTGAACAGGCCACTGTAGGTGGCCGGGTTGGAGCGCGGCGTGCGGCCGATCGGGCTCTGGCTGATGTCGATGACCCGGTCGACGAGTTCGAGGCCGCGTATCTCGTCGTGCGGCGCGGGATTGCGGCTGGTGCGGTTGAGCAGGTCTGCGACGGCCTTGTACAGGGTGTCGTTGACCAGCGTGGACTTGCCGGAGCCGGAAACGCCGGTCACGCAGGTCATGAGGCCGGCCGGGATCGACGCGTCGATGCCCTTGAGGTTGTTGCCGCGTGCGCCGACGATCCGGATCTGCCGCGCCGGGTCGGGCGCGGTGCGCTCGCCGGGCACCTCGATGGCACGCTTGCCGCTGAGGTACTGGCCGGTCAGGGAATCCGGGGTGCTCATGATCTCTGCGGGCGTGCCCTGCGCGACGATCCTGCCGCCGTGCACGCCGGCGCCGGGGCCGAGATCGACGACGTGGTCCGCGGCCATGATGGCTTCCTCGTCGTGCTCGACGACGATGACCGTGTTGCCGATGTCCCGGAGGTGGGTCAGCGTCCCCAGCAGCCGCTGGTTGTCGCGCTGGTGCAGGCCGATCGAGGGTTCGTCGAGTATGTACATGACCCCGACGAGACCGGAACCGATCTGGCTCGCGAGCCGGATGCGCTGCGCCTCGCCGCCCGACAGCGTCTCGGCGCTGCGGTCGAGCGACAGGTAATCGAGCCCGACGTCCGACAGGAAGCTGATACGATCGTTGATTTCCTTCACGATCTTGTCCGCAATCGTCGCCCGCCAGCCCTCGAGCTGCAGTTCGCTGAAGAACTGTTTCGCGTTGCCGACCGACTTGCTCGTGATTTCCGGCAGTGAGTGGTCGCTCACGAACACGT
>DATIUU010000232.1:0-5879 GCA_035466635.1 Woeseiaceae bacterium | reverse complement strand
ACGTCGAAGTCGGGGAGCTCGAGCAGGTCGACCAGATTCGCACCCACGGCAGCGATGCGTGGACCCCGGTCACACGGCACTACGCCATGTACACGGGGCGTGACGGGCATTTCCTGCTCGAATTCACCCGCGTGTGCCGCGAGATGTACGACAACATGTCGATCACGGCGGACCGGCGTTACGATCACAACGTGATGCATCGCGGCATCGACACGCTGCGCGGCTGCCGCATCGACAACATGTACCCGCTGACCGAGGCCCAGGCGCTCGAAATCGAGGCACTGGTAAAAGCGACCGGCGACGGAACCTAATGGCGCGATCGCCTGTCTACCCGGTAGCTACGGCGGGCCGGGGATACGGGCGCGCAATGGATGGAACACAGGAAAGCAGAACAGGGGACTAGTGTGAGACACAAATTACTGGCAGCCGCCGCGTTGGTGGCCCTGACGGCCTGCGGCCAGCAGCAGGCTCCGACCACCGCGGCGGAGGCGCCGCCCGCGCCGAAATCCGGTATCGCCCTCGAAAACATGGACACCAGTGTCCGGCCGGGCGACGACTTCTTCTCCTTCGTCAACGGCAAGTGGATCGCGGAGACGGAGATCCCGGCCGACAAGGCAACCTACGGGGGCTTCGGCATCCTCGCCGACGAGGCCGAGGAAGACGTCAAGGCCATCATCGAGCAGTCCGCATCCGGCGATTTCGCCAAGGGCACGGACGAACAGAAGGTCGGCGACCTGTACAAGTCCTACCTCGACATCGAGACGCGCAACGCGAAGGGCGTGGCGCCGCTCGAGCCCGAACTCGAGCGTATCGCGGCGATCGAGGACCACGAGGCGCTCGCCGTTTACTTTGCGGCCGCCGGCCGCCGCGGCTACCCGGTGCCGGTGAACATCGGCCAGGTCGCGGACTTCAAGGACCCGAACTACTACATGATCTATGCCTGGCAGAGCGGTCTCGGGCTGCCCGATCGCGAGTATTACTTCAAGGACGACGAAGCCTCCGCCGACATCCGCAGGAAATACGTCGAGCACATCGAGGCCATGTTCGACCTGGCGGGCTTCGAGGACGGCGCCGCAGCGGCGACGGCCATCATGGCGCTCGAGACGCGTATCGCGGCCGCGCACATCACCAAGGAGGCCGCGCGCGACTGGCCGAACAACTACAACAAGGTCGCGCTCGACAAGCTCAACGACGTCATGCCGGCTTTCAACTGGCCGGGTTACATCGACGAGGCGGGCATCGGGGCTATCGACGGCCTGGTGCTGATGATGACCTCGTATTTCGAGGCACTCGACCCGGTCATCGCCGAGACCCCGATCGAGACCTGGCAGACCTACCTGAAGTGGGTCGCGCTGAATTCGAAAGCCAACGCGCTCAACGCAGCGCTCGACGACCAGGACTTCCAGTTCTACGGCAAGACGCTGTCCGGCCGCGAGCAGCAGCGCGAACCGTGGCGGCGGGCCGTCAACACCGTCAACGGCCTGCTGGGCGAAGTGGTCGGCAAGGTTTACGTGAAGGAGCACTTCCCGCCCGAAGCGAAGGAGCGCATGCTCGAACTCGTCGGCAACCTGATCAAGGCCTACGAAAAGAGCATCACGGAACTCGACTGGATGTCCGACGAGACCCGGGCGCAGGCGCTCGACAAGCTCTCGAAGTTCCGGCCCAAGATCGGCTACCCGGACGTGTGGCGCGATTACTCGGCCGTCGACATCGAAGCGGACGACCTGTTCGGCAACATCGAGCGGGCGACGCTCGCCGAGTACGAGCGCGAGCTGGCGCGCCAGGGCGGCCCGGTGGATCGCGAGGAGTGGGGCATGACGCCGCAGACTGTCAACGCGTATTACATGCCGCCGCTGAACGAGATCGTGTTCCCCGCCGCGATCCTGCAGCCGCCGTTCTTCAACATGGAAGCCGATGATGCCGTGAACTACGGCGCGATCGGCGCCGTCATCGGTCACGAGATCGGCCACGGCTTCGACGACAAGGGCAGCACGTTCGACGGCGACGGCGTGATGCGCAACTGGTGGACGGACGCCGACCGCAGCGAGTTCGACGCGCGCACGGCAAAACTCGTCGACCAGTACGGCCAGTACGCGCCTTTCCAGGACCTGGCCGTGAACGGCGAATTCACGCTCGGTGAGAACATCGGCGACCTCGGCGGCATCAGCATCGGGCTGCTCGCCTACGAGATGTCGCTCGACGGCGCAGAGCCGCCGGTGATCGATGGCTTCACCGGGATCCAGCGCGTGTTCCTGGGCTACGGGCAGATATGGCGCAACAAGTACCGCGACGAGGCGCTCCGGCAGCTGATCATGACCGACCCGCACGCGCCGTCGATGTACCGCGCCAACGGTGCCGTCAGGAACGTGCCCGAGTTCTACGAGGCCTTCGACGTCAAGGAAGGGGACGCCCTGTACCTGCCGCCGGAGCAGCGGGTGAAGATCTGGTAGGCGCGAAACGAATACCGTAGGAGCGCGCCTCGGCTCGCGATCGATGCCGGACCGCTACGGTTCGGAAGGGCCGCGCTCCGCGGCCTTCTTCTTGTAGACCTCGCTGATCTCGCCCATCCTGGTCTCGATCCAGTCCTGCACGATGAGGTTGGTTTCCCTGGGGTCGCGCCCGGCCGCATCGATGGGCGGGCCGATGCAGAAGCGCACCGTGCCGGGCCGCTTGATGATGCTGCGGCGCCCCCAGAAGTCACCGGCGTTGTGGGCCACCGGCACGATCTTGCAGCCGGCGTCGCGGGCAAGCGCCGCGCCGCTCACGCCGTAGCGGCGGGTTTCGCCCGGCGGCACGCGCGTGCCCTCGGGGAAAATGGTTACCCAGATGCCCGCGTCGAGCTTTTTCCTGCCGTCCGCGATCACCTGCTTGACCGCCGTTCGCCCGGCGCTGCGGTTGATGAAAATCGGGTCCAGCATCAGCTTCATCGCCCAGCCGAGCAGCGGCACCCACATGACCTCGCGCTTGATGACCCAGGCCGTCCTCGGGAACACGGTGACGTGCCAGTAGGTTTCCAGCGTGGAGGTGTGCTTGATCATGATGACGCTCGGTTCGTCGGGCAGGTTCTCGAGGCCTTCGACCACCGGGTCCAGGCCGCAGAAGAAGCGCCCGGCCCAGACCGCCAGCCGGCAATAGCCGACCGTGATCGCCCAGTGCACTTTCGCGGGCGCCCAGAAGGTGAGCAGCACCAGCGCGGCGCCGAGCGCGACCGTGATGGCGCCGAAGGCGATGAACAACACCGAGCGGATGAACAGCATGTCAGGCGGCTTCGCCGATCAGCGCGCGCGCGGCGGCGGCGAGGTCGTCGTAGACGGGCACGCCGGCAAAACGCCCGGGCAGTGCGGCCTCGGTGTCCCGGCCCTTGCCGGTACGGACGTGGATGGGCCTGGCGTCGACCGCGGCGGCGGCTTCGAGATCGCGCAGCGCATCGCCGATGACGGCAACGCCCTCGAGCGACGTGTCGAAGTGCCGTGCCAGCTGCTCGAGCATGCCGGGTTTCGGCTTGCGGCAGTCGCAGGCATCGTCCGGGCCGTGCGGACAGGTGACGATGCGGCTGATGTGCCCGCCGGCCTCGTGGACCAGCCGCAGCATCTTCGCATGCATTGCGTCGAGCGCATCCTGGTCGAACAGCCCGCGCGCGATGCCGGACTGGTTGCTGGCCACCGCCAGGGTGTACCCGGCCGCGGTCAATGCAGCGATGGCCTCGATGCTGCCCGCGATCGGGCGCCACTCGGTTGCGTTCTTGATGAAGGCCGCGGAGTCGTGGTTGATCACGCCGTCTCGGTCGAGGATGACCAGGCCCTTGCCGAGGCTCTCCGCACGCATCGTCAGGCGATGGACAGTCGCGAGATATCGGCCACGTCGAGGAACAGCGCCCGCAACGCGCCGAGCAGCGCCAGGCGGTTGTTGCGCACGGCCGCGTCGTCGGCCATGACCATGACGTCGTCGAAAAACCGGTCCACGGGTTCGCGCAGCGCGGCGAGCGCCTGCAGGGCACGGGTGTAGTCGCGCTCGTCGAGCAGCGGCCGCACCGTTGCCTCGGCGGCAACGAGCGCGTCGTAGAGCGCCCGCTCGGCATCTTCCTCGAGGCGCTTGTCGCTGACGGCACCGGTTTCCGTAACCTCGGCCTGCCTGAGAATATTGGCGATGCGCTTGTTGGCGGAGGCCAGGCTCTGCGCCTCGTCGAGTTCCAGGAACGTCTGCACCGCCTGCAGCCGCAGCTCGAAATCGACCAGCGACGCGGGCTGCCGCGCCATGACGGCGTCGAAGGTCTCGGTGTGAAGGCCGGGATCGCGATCGAGGAAATAGCCACGCAGGCGGTCGGTAACGAACGTGTACAGGGCCTCGGCGAGCGCCGCGGGTTCCTCCTTGCCGGCCGGCTGCAGCTCGAGCGATTTCGCGATCAGTGCCTTGAGGTCGAGGTCGAGCCCGCACTCGATCGACAGGCGAATGATGCCGAGCGCGGCGCGCCGCAGGCCGAACGGGTCGCGGTTGCCCGAGGGCCTCTTGCCGATCGTGAAAATCCCGGCGAGCGTGTCGAGCTTGTCCGCGAGCGCGAGCACGCGGCCGGCGTCGGTCGCGGGCAACGCGTCGCCGGCAAAGCGCGGCTGGTAGTGTTCGCCGATGGCCATCGCGACGGCCTCGGGCTCGCCGTCCGCGGTCGCGTAGTAGCGGCCCATCGTGCCCTGCAGGTCGGGAAACTCCCCGACCATGCCGGTCAGCAGGTCGCATTTGCACAGCCCGGCGGCACGTTCGACGGCCGCGCTCTCGAGGCCCAGGGCCTCCGCGGTCCAGGCCGCCAGCGCGGCGGTTCGGGCGCTCTTGTCGTAGAGACTTCCCAGGCCGAGCTGGTAGACCACGTCGCGCAGCGCCTCGCGCCGGATCGACAGCGGCTTGCGCCGGTCGCTGTCCCAGAAGAACGCGGCGTCCGCGAGCCGCGGGCGGATCACGCGCTCGTTGCCGTCACGAACCTTGTCGGGCTCCCTGCTTTCGAGGTTCGCCACCGTCACGAAGCTTGGCAGGAGCGTGCCGTCGTCGTCGGCGATCGGGAAGTAGCGCTGGTGCCCCGTCAGTGTGGAAACGACCACTTCGCGCGGCAGTTCGAGGAACGCTTCGTCGAAACTGCCAAGCACCGGCACCGGCCACTCCACCAGCGCCGCCACCTCGTCGAACAGGGCCTCGCCCTCGACCACGTGGCCTTTCGCCTTCGCGGCGAGTGCCTCGACGCCATCGCGGACCAGCGCCCGGCGGACGTCGAAATCGGCGATGACGTGGCCCTGCTTTTCAAGGGTCTGCAGGTAGGCGGCCGGCTCCGGGATCGTTATGGGACCGTCGGAATGAAAGCGGTGCCCCATGGTCTCGTCGCCGCAGGGCAGGCCCATGACCGTTCCCTCGACGACGTCGGTGCCGTGCAGCAACACGACCCAGTGCACCGGGCGCACGAACTCCTCGTCGCCTTCGCCCCAGCGCATGCGGCGCGGAATCGGCAGGTCGGCGAGCGCTTTCTCGACCAGTGCCGGCAGCAGCTCCGCGGTCGTCCGGCCCTGCTCCACGGTCTCGGCGACTAGCCAGGCGCCCTTGTCCGTTTCCATGCGCTGCAGCGCGGTGACGTCGACCCCGCATTTGCTGGCGAAAGCGGTGGCCGGCGGCAGCGGCTTGCCGTCGTCGTCGTAGGCGACCGAGACCGGCGGGCCTTTCTGCGACACGCGCCGGTCCTCCTGGCCGGCCGCCAGCGAGTCGACGATCACGGCCAGGCGCCGCGGGCTCGCATAGCCGTGCAGCGCGCCGTGCCCGAGGCGCGCTTCGCCGAGCTCGTTGCCGAGATTCGCCGCGAAGGC
Organism: Woeseiaceae bacterium; assembly: GCA_035466635.1. Lineage (GTDB taxonomy): Bacteria > Pseudomonadota > Gammaproteobacteria > Steroidobacterales > Woeseiaceae > UBA1847. Next base: position 42 of record DATIUU010000232.1, on the reverse strand, counting down.
GTCCATGAGCCCGCGCAGCGCCTTCGGCGGCAGCTCCTCGGT
>DATIUU010000231.1:0-6301 GCA_035466635.1 Woeseiaceae bacterium | reverse complement strand
TACGCGGCGCGATCCGCGAAACGCTCACAGGCAGCCTGCAGCAGGTGCGACTTGCCCGTCGCAGGTGCCCCCCAGATCCACGCCCCCTGCCCCCCGGCTGCCCCCGGCAGCGACTGCAGGTAGTCGACGACGGCTTCGTTGCCGGCGGCGAGAAACGTCTCGAACACCGCGTAATCGGCAAGCCGCAGCGGCAGCGCGAGCTGGCTCAAGACGCGTCCTTTGCGCCGCCCCCGGGGTCCGCCGCCACGCCCGCCACTTCACGCAGCTCCTCGGCTTCCTCCGGGTGCTCCTCGAGGTAGGTCGTGTACGCGTAGCGCACGATGACGGACAGCACGGCGGCGGCCGGCAGCGCCAGCAGGATGCCGAAGAAACCGAACAGCTGGCCGCCCGCCGCGACTGCGAAGATCACCAGGACGGGATGCAGCCCGATACGGTCGCCGACCAGCTTGGGCGTCAGGATAGAGCCCTCGATGAGCTGCGCGATCGTGAAGGTGGCGACCACGCCGGCCAGCCGCCACAGCGGGTCGGGCTCCAGAACCACGGTCAGCGACGCCAGCGCGACGCCGAACACGAGACCGAGATAGGGTACGAAACTGACCAGCCCGGATACGACGCCGATCGCGACCGCGAACTTGAGCCCGACGACGCTGAGCCCGGCCGAGTAGATGGCCGCCAGCGCCATCATGACGAGAACCTGGCCGCGCAGGAACGCGCCGAGCATGTCGTCGGCGTCGCGCACGAGGCCGAAAATCGTGTCGCGCTGGCTGTGCGGCACCAGCGCGCCGATGCGGGCGACGATAAGGTCCCAGTCGCGCAGCATGTAGAACGTCAGGATGGGCACGAGGAAAAGACTGATCACGGCGGCCGCCACTGCACCGCCCGACTCGGCAACGCCCAGGAGCACCTTGCCGCCCCAGTTGCCGGCCATCTCGCTGTAACGCGCGAGGAACGGCCCGATGCCGATGTCGTCCCCCAGTTCGATGTCGAAGGTCTCCACGACCCATGGCAGCCAAACCTGCTCGATCTGGGCGCCGATCGCGGGCAGTGCGTCCAGCAGGGCCCCGACCTGGTTGCGGATCAGCGGCACGATCAGCAGGATCAGCAGGCCGAGCGTGAGGAAGGTGAGCACGAACACGGCCACCACGGCGAGGGTGCGCGGCAGCTTGAGTCTCTGCAGGCGATCCGCCAGCGGGTCGCCGACGTACGCGAGCAAAGCCGCGGCGACGAACGGCGTCAGGATCGGCGCAAGCAGGTAAATGAGCCACCCCGCCAGCGCGACCGCGATCAGCCAGTTTAGACGCAGGTCAGTTTTCATGCGTGCCTCCCGCTCGTGCGCGCCGCGACCAGGACCACACGTAGTCTGCACCACTGATGACCACGGTCACCAGGATTGAAGCCCCGAGCACCGTCAGGGTGATGGGTTCGGGCCAGCCGAAGCCGGCGTGGCTCAGGACGAAGAACAGGAACATCAGTTCGAGCGCCGTGTTCAGCTTGCTGATCCGCGACGGTTCGCCGCGCACCGGTTCGATGAGGAAATTGTACGCCACCGCCCCGCCGAAAATGACCACGTCGCGCAGGATCACGACGGCGGCGAGCCAGGCGGGAATCAGTCCCACCCAGGCGAGCGTGATGAACAGCCCGGCGACCAGCAGCTTGTCGGCGACGGGATCGAGCAGTCCGCCCAGGCGCGTCTGCCAGTTGCAGCGCACGGCCAGGTAGCCGTCGAGGCCGTCGGAGAACCCCGCGAAGAAGAACAGGCCGAGCGCCCACGCGTGCTCGCCCTGCAGGATCAGCATCAGGATCGGCACTACCAGCGCAATACGCACCAGCGAAATCGCATTTGGAATACATCCCAGGTGCATCGGCAGGGCGTCAGGGACTGTAGAAGAATTCCAGCGTCGCAGCCGGTGGAGCTTCCGGGAACGGTGCGCTGTCGAAGCGGTCCTGCTCGATCAACCCGCCGAGACGCAGGGCACGCGCCAGCCTCTCCGCACCGCCGTGCGCTTCCACCCGGTAGAGGATCCGGTCGCCCTCCACCGCGGTAATCGCGAAACTGTCGATGACGTTGATTCCGGAGAGGATGCGCTGCAGGTTGCCGTACGCGTCCACGGTGTTGATTCCCGCGACCGCCAGTTCGACGCTCTGCAGGGTGGCGTCGCCGCCGATGGCGAATTCCGCCGCCAGCATGTCCGCGACGAGGTTGATCACCATTTCGGGCTCGCCCGTCCAGGCGCGTTCGGCGCCGGCGAAGTGATACGTCCAGCGATTGCGCTGCCCGGTGTCGGCCCGCACCCGGCCGATCAGCACGGAATTCGCCTCGTAACGCTGCGACGCGTCGAGGACGAGTTCGTCGAACCCGCCCCAGATATCCGGGAAGGTGACCCGCGCCAGGTCCTCGGTATCGAGCAGCGGAAACGCGACCGGCAGGCCGCGGCGCTCCGCGACGTCGAGCACGCGCTGCCGCAGCAGCCGGTTGCGGTCGATCGTGCGCGCCTGGTCGTCGCTGCGTTCGGGATCGTCGGCACCGAGGATCTCGCGTTCGCCCTGCCCCCAGTCCACGGCGAGCCAGACCAGGGTGAGCGGCCGGTCACGGCCCCAGACCGGCTGCCCATTCTGCTGCAGCACGCCCTCAACGGCATTGCCGTCGAAGGTAACCCACAGCGTATCGGCCTCGCCGGGCCGGAACTGCACGACGTAGGACGCGGGATTCGGGAACAGCAGGTCGATCATCTCCGGGTCGTCGCCAATGCCGGACCCCGAGACGCGCAGCAGGACCACCGCGAGCGCGTCCCGGTAGGCAACGGACCGCGGGTCGTTCTCGCTGGCGTCGAGCGGCACCTGGGCGGTATACAGCGACGTCATCTCGACGGCGCCGGCCAGGCCGGGCGACGCCATCGCGAGGAGAAACAGCGCACAAAGGGCGAGGCGCCGGCGATTCGAGGCCGGCAAACTCAGTTGAGGGTGTATCAGCACGGGTGGTTTCCCCGTGGAGGCCCAGCGACTATTATATCGCCCTCTCAGAAATTGCCACTTATCGATGGCCAACAAGAACCTGACCTACCGTGATGCCGGTGTCGACATCGACGCCGGAAACGCGCTCGTCGAGCGAATCAAGCCTATCGTCGCCGCGACGCGCCGGCCCGAGGTCCTGGCCGGCATCGGCGGATTCGGCGGCCTGTTTGCGCTGCCGCCCGGCCGTTACCGGGAACCCGTGCTGGTTTCCGGGACCGACGGCGTCGGCACGAAACTCAAGCTCGCCCAACAGCTCGGTCGGCACGATACCATCGGGATCGACCTCGTGGCCATGTGCGTCAACGACGTGCTCGTGCAGGGCGCGGAGCCGCTGTTCTTCCTCGACTATTTCGCGTGCGGCAAGCTCGACGTCGAGGTCGCCGCCGACGTCATCAAGGGCATTGCCGCCGGCTGCAGCCAGGCGGGCGCCGCCCTGATCGGCGGCGAGACCGCCGAGATGCCCGACATGTATGCCGAGGGCGAATACGACCTGGCAGGCTTCTGCGTCGGTGCCGTGGAGCGGGATGCCCTCATCGACGGCAGCCGTATCGGTCCCGGCGACGCGCTGATCGGCATCGGCTCCAGCGGGCCGCATTCGAACGGTTATTCGCTGATTCGCAGGGTGCTCGACCTGGCCGGCGACTGCAACATCGACGGCGTGCCTGCGAGCGAACGCCTGCTCACGCCCACGCGCATCTATGTGAAACCGGTCCTCGAACTCATGAGCGCGGTTGCGGTCAAGGGGCTCGCCCACATCACGGGCGGCGGGATCACGGAAAACCTGCCGCGCATTCTAGACGCTGCGCTGCACGCGGAGATCGACACGGCATCCTGGGAACAAGGCCCCGTGTTCGACTGGCTGGCCGAGGCCGGCAATCTCGCGGTGGACGAGATGCGCCGCACCTTCAACTGCGGCGTCGGGATGATCGTCGCGGTCGATGCCGCGGACGCGGCGAAGTGCGTCAAAGTCCTCAACGCAAGCGGCGAGTCGGCGTGGGTAGTCGGCCGCATCGCCGCGGGGTCCGCAGCGGTACAGTTCCTTTGAGTTCAGGGACCTGCAAGACGGCGATCCTGGTATCCGGATCGGGCACGAACCTGCAGTCCTTCATCGATCGCGCCGCGAAGGGGTCCCTGTCGATCGACCTGTGCGGTGTGTTCTCGAACCGGCCGGACGCCTACGGCCTGGCGCGGGCGCGCGACGCCGGCGTCGACACGCGCTGCATCGAGCACGGCCGCTACGCCACGCGCGAACAGTTCGACCGGGCGGTGGCCGACGCGCTCGCGCCGTGGCAGCCCGAGTTGCTGGTGCTCGCGGGGTTCATGCGCATCCTCAGCCCGTGGTTCGTGCAGCATTACGCGGGCCGCATCCTCAACATCCATCCTGCGCTGCTGCCGCTCTACCCCGGCCTCGACACCCACGAGCGCGTGCTCGAGGCCGGCGACACGCATCACGGCAGCACCGTGCACTTCGTCACCGAGGAACTCGACGGCGGACCGCGCATCCTGCAGGGCCGGATTCGCGTCGCCCCCACCACCGACCCCGGCGAACTGATGCACCGGGTGCAGGCCGTCGAGCACCGCATCTACCCCACCGCGGCGGACTGGTTCGGCGCCGGCCGGCTGCAGATGAAGGACGGCGCCACCTGGCTCGACGGCGAACGCCTCGACGAACCCGTCGTGCTCGACTTCGACCTTTGATTCGATAAACAACCTCAACGCAGCCCTGCGACAGCGATACCGCGGGCTTTCGGAGCGGTCTGCCGCGTTCAGGCGAGCCGGGGCATTTGTCTCTCTCATGGCTCGTCGCGCTACGCGCTCCTGCGCTTTACTTCGGTCGACAAACGCCCCGGCTCGCCCCCGTTAGCTGGCTCCGCAGGTGGCACGGAGCCCGGTTCGGGGTACTTGTCTCCGAGGCCTGAAGCGAGCGCAGCGAGCAGCCCGGAGACAAGTACCCCGAACCGGGCTCATACGGCTGATATCGAGCCAGGCAAGAAAAAAGGAATCGGGGGCGACCTGACAGCGATCGAGGGATTTCAGGCCTTGGGGAGGGTGACGCCCGTCTGGCCCTGGTACTTGCCGCCGCGGTCCTTGTAGGAGGTCTCGCAGGGCTCGTCGGACTCCAGGAACAGCATCTGCGCCACGCCTTCGTGGGCGTAGATCTTCGCCGGCAGCGGCGTCGTGTTGGAGAACTCCAGCGTGACGTGCCCTTCCCACTCGGGTTCGAGCGGTGTCACGTTCACGATGATGCCGCAGCGCGCATAGGTGGACTTGCCGAGACAGATCGTCAGGACCGTCCGCGGGATACGGAAGTACTCCACGGTGCGCGCCAGCGCGAAGGAATTCGGCGGGATCACGCACACGTCGCTCTCGAGATCGACGAAGCTCGTCTGGTCGAACCCTTTCGGGTCCACGATGGCGGAGTTGATGTTGGTGAAGATCTTGAACTCGTTCGAACAGCGTACGTCGTAGCCGTAACTCGACGTGCCGTAGGACACGATGCGCCCGCCGGCGTTCTCGCGTACCTGGCCCGGCTCGAACGGCTCGATCATGCCGTGTTCCGCCGCCATGCGGCGAATCCAGCGATCCGACTTGATGCTCACCGGCGCTACTCGACGACGATTTTGGGGAATTTCGCGCTGTAGTCCTTGCCCTTCATGGCGAGCGCGGCCGCCATGCGGCGCGCGGCGCTGCGGAAGGCCTCGGCGACGTCCGAGTCCGGGTCCGCGGCGACCGTCGGGTTACCCGAATCCGCCTGCGCGCGAATACTCGCATCCAGCGGCAGCCGGCCCAGCAGCTCGACACCGAAGTCGCGCACGATGGCGTCGGCGCCGCCGGTGCCGAAAATGGCTTCCTCGTGGCCGCAGGCCGTGCAGATGTGGGTGCTCATGTTCTCGATGACGCCCAGCACCGGGATGGACACCTTGCGGAACATTGCCAGGCCCTTGCGCGCATCGATCGCGGCAATGTCCTGCGGGGTGGTGACGACGACGGCACCCGAGACCGGCACCTGCTGCGACAGCGTGAGCTGGATGTCACCCGTGCCCGGCGGCATATCCACGATCAGGTAGTCGAGATCGCGCCAGCTGGTCTGGTTGAGCAGCTGGTTGAGCGCGGAGGTGACCATCGGCCCGCGCCACACCATCGGCTGGTCGGGGTCGATCAGGAAACCGATCGACATGACCTGCAGCCCCAGCGCGGTCATCGGCGCCATGCTCTTGCCGTCCGTCGTCGTCGGCCGCTCGCCGACGAGCCCGACCATGTGCGGCTGGCTCGGCCCGTAGATGTCCGC
>DATIUU010000230.1:0-6277 GCA_035466635.1 Woeseiaceae bacterium | reverse complement strand
AGCGGGTGGCGGCGCAGGATCTTGCCGGCGCCGGTCGCGGCCAGCGCGTCCTTGTAGTTGATCGTGGAATGGCTGACCTTGACGACGACGTTGCCTGCCGTCAGGTCGTCGATCGCCAGGTCCTGGAAGCCGGCGACGATCCTGCCGTCCTGTTCGTCGATGCGGTACGCGCGGAATTTGTCCATTGCCTTGCCCCCTTTATCGTTCGAGCCAGCTGAGCCAGGCGTCGAGACCCTGCGAGTTCAACACCATGTCGTGTTCGAGGAATGCCTGCGCCGCCTCGCGGCCCCGGTCGTAGCCGTGCGCGGCGAGCCGTGCGTACAGGAAATCGAACAGGCCCCGCTGGATTGCTTCCCGGCGGTCGTCGCGGTCCCGGTGTTGTTGCGCGATGGCGACGAAGCCGTCGAGGCATTCGTGCATGTCGTTCGCGAGGCGCCCGACGTCCGTCACGCGGCTGTAGTGGGTGAGGTACAGCTTCACCGGATCCTGCGCCATGATCCGGTCGACGGCCTTGTGCGCCTCCGTCGGGTCGAAATGCGGCGGCGTGGTCGTCGGGAAGATGAACTCGCCCTTGTCGGTATCGAGCTCGCGATAGGAGATGCCGAAGCTGTCGCCCGTGAAGACACCGCGCGACTGCGGGTCGTGCAGGGAGTAGTGATGCCGCGCGTGGCCCTCGGTGTGCAGCGCCCGGACCTCGCGGCCGCCGAAACTGAAACGGTCTTCGTCGCCCGCGACGTCGATGCGTTCCGCGGCAATCGGCACGATCTCGCCGTAGAGTTCGAACGCCTTGTCCTTGCCGTAGACGCCCTGCGTCCCCGCAATGAGCTTCGCCGGGTCGGCCATGTGCGGTGCGCCCCGCGGGTGGATCACGCAGCGCGCGTTGGGCAGCGCCTGCATCAGCGTGCCGGCGCCGCCGGCATGGTCGAGGTGGACGTGGGTCAGGAACACGTAGTCCACGTCGCCGGGATCGAGGTCGTACTGCCGCAGCGCGTCGAGGAGATACGGCACGCTGTCGTTCGTGCCCGTGTCCACGAAGGCGGCACGGCCGTCCGCGATCACCAGGTGGCTGGCGTCGGCCGACGGCCGCATGTACAACGTGTCGACCGCGACGATGCCGTCGCCGGCGTCGGTGGTGCGCGCCACTTGCTGCGGCATGTCATCTCCCGCCCGAGATCAGGCAGTGATTATTCCACGACGGTGGTTTCGAGTCCTTCGAGGTCTGAATAGAAACGCGCAAGCACCTTCACGTCTTCGTCCGTGAGCGGTGCCGCCATCTGCGCCATGACGGGGTTCTTGCGGGTACCGTCGCGATACTGGTTGAGTGCGTGCCTGAGGTAGTCCTCGTACTGACCGGCGAGCGTGGGCCAGTTCGGCGACACGCTGATGCCGTTCTGCCCGTGGCACGCCACGCAGGTGGCGGCGGCGTCGATGCCCGCGGTCTCGGTGCCGCCGGCGGCGACCGTCTCGTTGGCGATACTCGAGAAATACGCCGCCAGGTCCTGCATTTCCTGGTCGGTCATGCTCGACGCCTGTGCCTGCATGGTGGGATGCTCGCGCGTGCCGTCCCGGTATCCCTGCAGCGCCGCCACCAGGTAGGCCGCTTTCTGGCCGCCGAGCTTGGGCACGCGATAGGAGGGATAGGCGTTGCGGTAGCCTTCGATGCCATGGCACCCCTGGCACGTGTAGGCGAGTGTTGCGCCTCGCTCCGCGTCGCCCTGGGCCGCGGCGGGTGACGCCAGGAAAGCGCCCGCAATGCAGAGCGTCAGGATAGCGGCGGCGTTCTTCATCTTCGTAACCAACTGGAATCTCGGGAATTAGCCTCCCGGCCTCATTGCCGGGCGATCAGAGGCAGCTATGGTAGTGACACTGGCCGGCGAATTCCAGACATAGTTCCGCGATTCCGCGGGGTGCCGTGCTAGCATCATCGCGCAATTCGCCAACGGGGGGACGCCTTCGTGAGAAAGAGCATAGTCGCATTGCTCGTCATTGCGGCCATCGTCGTTTTGATTTCACCGGGCATCATCGGCCGCATTGCCGAGGAGTCCGTCGACAGCAACCTGCAGTGGGCCGCGGACGAGAGCCAGGGCATCGTCGTGAGGTCCGAGCGCTTCGACCGCGGCTGGTTCTCGTCGCAGGGGCGTCACCGGATCGACATCCGGGACGCGGAGATGCGCGCCGCGCTCGCGACGCTCGCGGGCCGCGAACCCGGCGGCGGCGATCCCACGCTGGTCGTCGACACGCGCATCGACCACGGCCTGATCCCGCTTACGTCGGTCGGCCGCACCGAGGGCTCGCTGGCCCCGGGCCTCGGCCGCGGCGTCTCCACGCTGTCGATCGAATTCCCGGACGGCGAGGCCGTGCCGGTGCCGGGCACGATCTACTCGAAGATAGCCCTGAACGGCGTGCTCACCGCGAACTACATCCTCGAGCCCGGCAGCGTCCAGGCCGACGGCAGTGCGGCCAGCTGGGGAGACGCCAACGTCGGGATCTCGACGGATCAGGCGGCGCAGAGTGTCGATATCGACGGCTTCGTGGAGTCCCTCGTGGTCAGCGACGAAGGCGACACCCTGCGCCTCGGCAAGACGACCTTCACGGGCGTTCAGCGCCCGAGTCCTTTCGGGTTTTCCGTCGGCGACTTCGCGCTCGACGTGGCGTCCGTCGCGGTGGAAGAGGCGGGGATCGAAATCTACCGGCTCGGTGCGGTGGCGCTGGCGGGCACGTCCGGCATGGACGGCGACCGGGTGAACGGCGACTTCAGGCTCGGCATCGAGGCGCTCGACGTGCCCGGCTACGGCGAGTCCGGGTTCGACGCCGCGATGCGCTTCAGCGGCGTGGACGGCGCCGCGCTCGGGCGCATGGTGCAGAAGCTCGAGGATGCCGGCGACCAGGCCGACCCGGAGGTGCTGCAGTCGTTGTTGCGGGGCGAGCTGGAGGCCATCCTGGCCGCCGGGCTTGCGCTGCACGTCGACCGCTTCGACTTCGACCTGCCGCCGGGCCCGGTGTCGCTCAGGATGCGCTTCACCGTCCCGGACTCGGGCAAGGACGATTTCGAGCTGACGTCGCTGCTCATGACGCTCGACGCGGAGGCCGACCTGGCGGCGAGCGCCGGCTTCGTCGACCACGCGATGGCGATGAATCCCGAGGCGGGCGCCATCGTCGGCATGGGCTACCTGCGCAGGAACGGCGACGTCTACGAGATGCGCGCGGAATACGCGAAAGGTCTGCTGACGATCAACGGCGCACCGATGCCCATACCGATGGGCGGCCCGCCCCCAGTGGCAGACTAGAGCTCCAGCTCCTCCGCCCGGTGGCAGGCGACGCGCGCGCCGCCGATCGTGCGCACGGTGGGCACACTGACGCGGCAACGCGATACCGCGAAGCGGCAGCGCGGGTGGAACACGCATCCCGTGGGCGGATTGATGATGGACGGCATCTCGCCGCCGAGCGACAGCTTGCCGCCGGGGGCGAGCGGGTCGGGCACGGGCACGGCATCCAGCAGCGCGCGCGTGTAAGGGTGCCGGGGATGCCTGAAGATGGCGGCGCCGTCGGCGAGTTCCACGAGCCTGCCGAGATACAGCACCATCACCCGGTGGCTGATGGCCCGCACCACGGCGAGGTCGTGGGAGATGAACACGATCGCAAGGCCCGTGGCCGCCTGTTCGCGCCGCAGCAGGTCGAGGATCTGCTGCCGTACCGAGCCGTCGAGGGCCGCGACCGCTTCGTCGCAGACCAGCACCTTCGGGTTGATGATCAGCGCCCGCGCGATTGCAACGCGCTGCGCCTGGCCGCCCGACAGCTGGTGCGGGAAACGGCTCTGCAGGCTCGCGTCGAGGCCGACGCGCTGCAACGCATCGGCAATGCGCGCGCGGCGCGCGTTCGCATCGAGGCCGCGCGCGTGCACCGCCAGCGGCTCGGCGACGATGCTCTCGACGCGCAGCTGCGGGTTGAGCGACGACGCCGGGTCCTGGAACACGAGCTGCAGGTCGCGGCGCAGCTCCGCGGCGCGCGCCTGCACCGTTCCCGCGATCTCCCGGCCGCAGAACGTGACGCGTCCCGCGCGCATGGGGATCAGCCCCAGCACCGCGCGCACGAAGGTCGACTTGCCGGACCCGGATTCGCCGACCACGGCGACGGTTTCCCCGGCCATCAGCTGCAGGTCGAGGTCGCGTACGGCGTGCAGCGGCTGCCTCGCATCGCGCTCCTCGAAACTGACCGAGACGTCGCTCGCCTCGAGCACGAGCGCCGCGGATTCGAGTGGCGGCGGCGTACTGCCGTCGAGCCGCGGCGCCGCTTCGATGAGCCTGCGCGTATGGGGCGATTGCGGCTCGGAGAACAGCTTGCGCGTCGGCCCCGCCTCGACGAGGCGGCCGCCGTCGATGACGAGCAGCCGCTCGCAGTGCCCCGCGATGATGCCGAGGTCGTGGGTGATGAGGAGCAGCGCCGTCTCTTCACGGATGCGCTCGAGCAGGTCGAGTATCTGGGCCTGGACCGTGACGTCGAGCGCCGTGGTCGGCTCGTCCGCGATGAGCAGCTCGGGGTCCGCGATCAGTGCCGACGCAATCATGACCCGCTGCCGCATGCCGCCCGAGAGCTGGTGCGGGTACGCGCGAAACTGCCGCGCCGGGTCCGGCAGCCCCACGCGATCGAGCATGTGCATCACGCGCTGGTCCGCCTCGCGGCCATCGCGGATGCCGTGCCGCAACAGGACGCGGCGCAGCTGCTTGCCGATCGGCAGGTACGGGTTGAGTGCCTGCATGGGGTCCTGGAAGACCATGCCGATGCGCTCGGCGCGCAGCCGGTCGAGCTGCCGCTCGCTGGCGCCGACGATTTCGGTGCCGGCGAAGGCGATGCTGCCGCTGACCGCGGCTTTCGCGGGCAGGAGGCCCATGATCGCGAGCGCGGTCTGCGTCTTGCCCGAGCCCGACTCGCCGACGAGACCCACCGACTCGCCCGTATCGACGCTGAATGAAAGCCCGGCGACCACCGCCGTGCCGTCGTAGCGGATGCCCAGGTCCCTGACGTCGAGCAGGCTCACTGCGACCGTCTCGAATCGAGCAGGTCGCGCATGCCGTCGCCCAGGAAATTGAAGCACAGCAGGATCGTCGCCAGCAGCGTGCCGGGAATGAGCAGCAGCCACGACGCACCTTCCATCTGGTCGGTGCCGTCGTTGACGAGCTTGCCGAGCGAGGTCTGCGGTTCCTGCACGCCGAGCCCGAGGAAGCTCAGGAACGATTCGATCAGGATCGCCTGGGGGATGGTCAGGGTCACGTAGACGATGACGACGCCGATGAGGTTCGGGGCGATGTGCCTCACGATGATTCTCGGCGTCGATACGCCGATCAGCTGCGCGGCCTGCACGAACTCGCGCTCGCGCAGGCTCAGGGTCTGGCCGCGCACGATGCGCGCCATGTCCAGCCAGTTGATCGCGCCGATGGCCACGAAGATGAGCAGGAAGTTGCGCTCGAAAACGACCAGCAGCAGGATCACGAAGAAGATGAAGGGCGTCGCGTACAGGGTGTCCACGAGGCGCATCATCACGGCGTCGACGCGGCCGCCCACGAACCCGGCGGTGGCGCCGTAGAGCACGCCGATGACGAGGCTCACGATACTCGCGACCAGCGCGACGGCGAAGGTCACCTGCACCCCCATCATCGTGCGCACGAACAGGTCGCGGCCGAGGTCGTCGGTGCCGAAGAGATGGCCTGCGGCCAGCGTCGGCGAGCGCAGTATGTTGTTGAAATCGGCCGCGAGGTATTCGTTCGGGCTGATCCAGGGCCCGATCACCGCGACCAGGGCGATCGCGCACAGGATGCCGCCGCTCACCATGACCGTGCGGCTGGTTTGCATCCGCGCCCGGATCCTGGCGATAACGCTCACCGGCGGCGGATCCGCGGGTCGATCGCGCCGTACAGCAGGTCGACGACCAGGTTGAGCAGCACGATCAGCGTCGCGTAGAAAATCACGACGCCGAGCACGAGCGTGTAGTCGCGGTTGAGCGAGCCGCGCACGAACAGCTGGCCGAGTCCGGGGATGCCGAAGATCTCCTCGACCACGACCGAGCCCGTCAGCACGGCGGCCACCGCCGGCCCCATGTACGACAGCACCGGCAGCATGGCCGGCTTGAGCGCGTGGTAGCGGATGATCGCCGCGGTGCCGAGGCCCTGGGCGCGCGCGGTGCGTATGAAGTCGCTCGACAACACGTCGATGAGGCTCGCGCGGGTCAGCCGCGCGACGTAGGCGATCTGCGGCAGGGCCAGCGACACGACCGGCAACAGCA
>DATIUU010000229.1:0-3763 GCA_035466635.1 Woeseiaceae bacterium | reverse complement strand
CCAGTGGATTCACGTGGACACCGAGCGCGCGGCGGCGGAAATGCCGGACGGCAAGACCATCGCCCACGGCTACCTGACGCTGGCACTGATCCCGGCCCTGACCGGCAACTTCGTTGAGGTCAAGAACCTGGCCCGGGCGATCAACTTCGGCGTCAACAAGGTGCGGTTCTACACGCCGGTGCGCGTCGGCGACCGCGTGCGCGCACGGACGATCGTGCTGCAGGCCCGGCGCCGGGCGGGCGCGCTGCTGCTGACCTCGGAGACGCGCATCGAGGTGGAAGACGAGCGCAAACCCGCCTGCGTGGCCGAAACGCTCGGCATGTACTTCTTCGGCGAGTAGCGCCTCAGCGCGACTGCAGCCATCCCGGCAGGAACGAATAGGGGTCCCTGTCGGCGGCGGTGTTCCACGCCACGTTCGACCCGTCGAGCAGCCTCGCCATGGTGCCGTCCCGGCAGGCGTCGAACAACTCCGTCGCGCCACCCACGTGCTCGCCGCCGATGAAGATCTGCGGAATGGTCTTGAGGCCCGTTCGTTCCAGCAGCGCCGCGCGGATCTTGCCGCCCTTGTTGTCCTGCTGGTACTCGACGGAATCGAGGTCGATCGCGCGGTACGGGATCTCGTACTCCGCGAACATCTTGCGTACCGACCAGCAGAACTCGCACCATTCCAGCGCGAACAGCACGACCGGGTTGTCGGGATCGTGGGTGGCGTCCTCGACGAACGCCAGGGCGTCGGGCGGCGCGCCCGTTACCGGCTCCTCCCTGCCACCAGCCGGTTGCGCCGGCGGCGGCCTGTCGAAGCGATAGTTCGGCGTCGAGCGGGAGATTTCGTGCTCTTCGGGGGTCATGTCCGCCGGGATGTCCTCGAACAGCGGCGTGCTCAGGTAACGCTCGCCGGTGTCGGGAAGCATGCACAGGATATGGCTGCCGGGTTCGGCCTTTTCGGCCACCGCGATGGCACCCGCAAGCGTCGCGCCCGCCGACACACCGACGAATATGCCTTCCCGTGTCGCCAGCGCCCGCGACAGGCGCAACGCGTCGTCGCCGGCAATCGGCAGGATGTCGTCAATGTACTTCGCGGCGACCGCGTCTTCGGTCAGGCGCGGTATGAAGTCCGGCGTCCAGCCCTGCATCAGGTGCGGGCGGAACAGCGGGTGACTGTCCTTCGGCGCGCCGTCGGCCTGGCGTTCCTGGGGAATGCCGCTGCCCAGGATCGGCGAGTTGTCGGGCTCGCAGACGACGATCCGCGTTGCCGGGCTCTTTTCCCGCAATACCCGCGCCACGCCCTTGAGCGTGCCGCCGGTGCCGTAGCCCGTGACCCAGTAATCGAGCTGCGTATCCGCAAACGCCTCGAGGATCTCCGGCGCCGTCGTGCGCGAATGGGCGTCGGCATTGGCCTCGTTCTCGAACTGGCGCACCAGGAACCAGCCGTGTTTTTCGGCCAGTTCGACGGCCTTGGCCAGCATGCCGCTGCCCTTGAGCGATGCGGGCGTCAGCACGACCTGCGCGCCGAGGAAGCGCATCAGCCTGCGCCGCTCGACGCTGAAGCTCTCGGCCATCGTTACGACGAGCGGGTAGCCCTTGCAGGCGCAGACCATCGCGAGGCCGATGCCGGTATTGCCGCTCGTCGCCTCGATGACGGTCTGGCCGGGCTTCAGGGCGCCGCTCCTTTCTGCGGCCTCGATGACGCCCAGCGCGAGCCGGTCCTTCACGGAACCCATCGGGTTGAAGGACTCGACCTTCACGTACAGGTTGACGTGCTCCGGCGCGATGCGGTTCAACCGGACGACCGGCGTCCTGCCGATGGTCTCCAGGATACTGTTGTAGCGAGCTGGCATGACTGCGCCCCCTTGCGTCAGTTTTCGAGGATCGCGTAGCGCACCAGCGTGCCGCGGTGACTCACCTGGTCGCGCATGAGTTGCGCGAGCCGGCCGTGAACGCGATCGTCCCAGTAGTTCCAGCGCTGCACGAACGCTTTCGTCGCCTCGTAGTCACCGGCGTATTGCAGGTGCAGCACCTCGCCGAGCAGCGCGGACACGACGTCGTGGTAGCGGTCGTAATTGATGGCGAGCAATGCCGCTTCGCCGCGCGGCTCGATGAGGCCGTGCTCCATGAAATAGTTGAACTGCATGAGCTGCATGTTCTGGTAAGGCTGTTCCGGCCTGGGCTTCACCACCTGCAGGGTACGCCGGATGCCGTCGGCATAGTGCGCGCGCAGTCCCGTCTCGTCGTAATAGCCGATCTCGAGCAGTGTCGGTGCCGCATGCAGTGACACCAGGTCGGACTTCATCTCCTCGACGAGGTCCGCGTACTCGGCGAGCGCCGTGCCCAGGGTGCGGCCGTCCGCGGTCACGCTGACGCCGAGGTAATGGCCGATCTCGTGCCACAGCGTGCGGTTGAAGCTGCCGTCGATCGCCAGGTGCTCGCGCTGTTCCGGGACCACGACCGCGTCGAATTGCTGCCGCACGCTGTCGAAGATCGCCGGGTTCCCGAGGATGTTGTTGCGTATCAGCACGATGCGGCCGTACTTGCGCGCGTGGTCCGGGTCGTTGGGCAGGATCGTGGCCGTGTTCGCGCCGCGGGCCTGGCCGAAATCGGCCACGACGTTGTAGACGCCGACGGGAATGTGCGAGCGAACGCGCTTCTGGTGCTCGTAGGGCAGGGCGTCCTCGATCGACTGCAGCTCGGTCATCGCGGCGGCGAGCGCCTCGCTGCTAGCGGCGTCGCGCGCGAGCAGGCTGGCGCTGTAGAACGCCTTGACCCCCATCAGGGCGTCGTCGTAGGTCTCGTAGCTGCCGAACTGCAGGTTCAGGTTGCCGAACCCGCCCGTCACCCACGCAGCGTCGCCGGACTCGTAGTCGCCGGAGAGCAGGTCGCGGCCGCGGTTGCGCAGGTAGGCGGCGAAGTCCGGCGTCTCGTCCTCGATCGCGTCCGCCGCGCGTTCCAGGTGCCGCCGGGCCGCGGCGAGCTGCGGCGCATAGGCCAGCGCGTAAGGCACCGCGTACAGCGCGGCCGGGTCTTCCTCGACAGCCTCGAGCCGCGCGCGCAAGCCGGGATGCAGCGCCGCGACGCCGGGATGCCCGTCGAGCATTGCGAGATCGGCGGCCAGGGCGTCCGCGGTGGCGCGCCGGACCACCGTGCGCTCGGCGAGCAACGCCGCGCGGTCCGCCGGGTGCGCTGCCAGGAAAGCGTCGATTTCCTGCCGCGCCAGGCCGGACGGGTACACGGTCTTCCCCGGGTGCGGGCTTCCGACCGGCAGGAACGGCAGCCGCTCGTTGTCGAGCGTGGTCGCGACCGGTCCCTTGAACAGGTAGAAGAGATCGAGCAGGTTGCGCGTCGCAGCCGGGTCCGCGGTGGCGGCATGGAGTTCCTGCAGGCGGCGCTTTGCGTCCAGCGCCTCTTCGTGCAGTTGCTGTTCGTAGAGCGTGTGCATGATCGCACCGGCGGCGAGCAGGTCATCGAGCGCCTGCCGTTCGGACGGCGAGAGATGCCCGAGATCCGGCGCCAGCGTGACCTCGAGCCGGGAATCGAGTATCGGCTGCGTCCGCTCGACCGGCCAGTAGCCGTCCGGCAGTTCGGCGCCGGCGGGCAGCGCCATTAGCAGGAGAAAGCAGCAGAGGCTTGCAGGCGGTTTCATAAACTAGACCGAAAAGTCGGCCGTCGACTGGCGCCGCCGGTCGACGTGCAGGCGGGTGACGTCGGGTCGCGAGTAGTGCCCCGCGACGTCCATGTTGTGTCTTTCTTCGAGGACCAGGCGGTGGTC
>DATIUU010000228.1:0-5444 GCA_035466635.1 Woeseiaceae bacterium | reverse complement strand
CCGCGCCAGCCGCCACGAGTTCCCGGCACCAGGCGAGTGCCGCCGCGCGCAGTTCGCCGTCGACGACCATGTCGATGAGGCCGAGGCTCGCCGCCTCGGCCGCGCCGACCGGGTTGCCGCCGGTGATCATGTCGAGGGCTGCAGTCGCACCGACCAGCCGCGGCAGCCGTTGCGTGCCGCCGGCGCCCGGAAGCAGGCCGAGCTTCACTTCCGGCAGCCCGGTTTTCGCACCCGGCAGCGCGCAGCGATAGTGGCAGGACATGGCGACTTCGAGCCCGCCGCCCAGCGCCGTGCCGTGAATGGCCGCCACGACGGGTTTCAACGACGCCTCGATGGTGTTGCAGAGATCGGGCAGGTGCGGCTCCCGCGGGGGCTTGCCGAACTCGGTGATATCGGCGCCGGCGATGAACGTCCGCCCGGCACAGATGACCAGCACGGCCTTCGAGTCGTCCTGCTGTGCCGCCTGTATCGCGTCGTGAAGTCCCTGGCGAACCGCGTGCGACAGGGCGTTGACCGGCGGATTGTCGATGGTGATCACGCCGATGCCATCGACGCGTTCGTAACTGACGGGGGAAGCCATTGCAGTCCTTTAGTTGTGCTGGTCGGGTGACGGCGCGGCAGCGAGCACCAATTGGCATTCGCCGCCACAAGCGGTATGTTACCCGGGTTCGTTGCACGTATTGAGAGTCGTCACGGTCATCGTATGCGCCGACACTTGACAGATCAGGCAGAAAAATACCTCAAGTCATTGAATGACAAAGAGAAAATTGCCGAACAACTGAAGGGCCGACTGGCGGACCTGCTGGCGCGCGGCGAGGCCAACGCCGACTACGCCTGCCGCGCCATGAAGTTGTCGCGGCGCACCCTGCAGCGGCGCCTGAAAGCCGAGAAGACGAGCTTCCAGAAGGTCCTCAAGGAGGTCCGCGCGGAACTCGCCGTCCGCTACCTGAGCGACCGGCGGCTCAAGGCGCTCGAGGTGGCCATGCTGCTCGGCTACAACAACATCAGTTCGTTCACCACGGCATTCAAGTCCTGGTACGACATGCCGCCGGCCGAATACCGGCAGAAATTCCTCGCTTTCTGATCGCGCCGTCTTTCCCGGCCGCAGCGCCTGCTGCGACGATTTACGATATGATTCGCGGCTGCCTGAACAAGGAGCAATCATGCGCGAGATGCTGAAGTTCTACATCGACGGCGAGTGGGTCGACCCGCTGACCCCGCATCCCGTCGACGTCATCAACCCGGCGACGGAAGAGCCGTGCGGCCGCATCAGCCTGGGCAGCGCAGCCGACGTCGATCGCGCCGTGGCGGCCGCAAAACGTGCCGAGGCGGGTTACGCGGCGACGAGCCGCGACCAGCGCATCGAACTGCTGGAAGCGATCCTCGCAGCCTACATCCAGCGCTACGACGACATTGCCGAAGCCATCATGGACGAGATGGGCGCCCCGTGGGGGCTCGCGAAAGGGGCGCAGGCCGGCAGCGGACCGCAGCACATCAAGGCGGCGATCCGTGCCCTCAAGACCTTCGAGTTCGAAGAGCAGAACCGCACCACGCTGATCGTCAGGGAGCCCGTCGGGGTCTGTGCGCTGATCACGCCGTGGAACTGGCCGGTGAACCAGGTTGTCTGCAAGGTGGCGCCCGCGCTGGCCGCCGGCTGCACGATGGTGCTCAAGCCGAGCGAGATCGCGCCGTTCGACGCCATGATCTTTGCCGAGGTACTCGACGCCGCGGGCGTGCCCGCCGGCGTATTCAATCTCGTGAACGGCGACGGTCCCGGTGTCGGCACCGCGCTCGCCCGGCACCCGGACGTGGCCATGGTGTCGTTCACGGGGTCCACGCGGGCCGGCGTGGCCGTCGCACAGAACGCCGCACCGACGGTGAAGCGCGTGGCGCAGGAACTCGGCGGCAAGTCCCCGAACATCCTGCTGGACGACGCCGACTTCGAGACGGCGGTGCGCGCGGGCGCCGAGGAGTGCTTCGACAACACGGGGCAGTCCTGCAACGCGCCGACCCGCATGCTGGTGCCGCGCGACCGGATGGACGAGGCGGCAACGATCGCCGCCGACGTCGCGAACACCATTCGCGTCGGGGATCCGCGCGGCGAAGGCGTCCAGGTCGGTCCGCTGGTCTCCGCGCAGCAATGGCAGAAGGTCCAGGCGCTCATCCAGAAGGGGATCGACGAGGGTGCGACGCTGGTCGCCGGCGGCAGCGGGCGCCCGCAAGGGCTGGCAAAAGGCTACTACGCGCGGCCGACCGTGTTTGCCGGCGTGTCGAACGACATGACGATCGCGCGCGAGGAGATCTTCGGGCCGGTGCTGTCGATCATCCCTTACGACAATGAGGACCAGGCCGTCGAGATCGCCAACGACACGCCCTACGGGCTGTCGGGCTACGTCTCCTCGGGCAGCCTGGCGCGCGCCCGCCGGGTTGCAGCGCGCCTGCGCACGGGCATGGTACACATCAACGGTGCGTCCCTTGATTCGATGGCACCGTTCGGCGGCTACAAGCAGTCGGGCAACGGTCGCGAATGGGGGCCCGAGGGTATCGAGGAATTCCTGGAAATGAAGTCGATCTACGGTTACGAGGCCGGCCAATGACACGCATCCTGCTCGCAGTCATCGCGGCGCTGGCGATCGCCGGTTGCGGCGGCGAATCCGCGCTGCCCGAGGCCACGGGCGAGGGCGTCGTGCGCATGATCAACGCCATCCCGACGTCGCCCGAGATCGGCTTCCTGATCGAGGAGCGCGCGCTCGCCAGCATCGCCTACAAGAACAATTCCTCGCCCGAGCGCTGGGACGACCTGACCTACACCTTCAATTTCGAGATCAGCCGGCCGCTGGTCGAAAACACGCGCATCGCGAGCCGCTCTCTCGACGTTGTTCGGGACATTGATTACACCTTCGTCGTGCGCGGTTCCATCGACGCGGCCGTCGTGGACCTATGGGAGATCCCGCTGCGCAGTTTCGGCGGCTCGGAGACGGTCTTCGAGATGCGCGTCGGCCACGCCGCGGACGCGCTCGGCAGCGTGGATGTGTATCTCGCGCTGGCAAGCGCCGCGCCGGCGCTCGGCGACCTCGTCGCCACGCTCGCGCCGGGCGAGGTCACGGCCCCGGCCGACGTCGAGCAGGACAGCTACGTCGTCACCGTGACCTCGGCCGGCAACCCGGCCGATATACTCTTCCAGTCCGTGCCGACACAGATCCTTCCGAACCAGTCGGTGCTGATCACCGTGTTCGAGGGCGACGCCAACGATACCGCGCCCGTGACGCCGCGAATCTTCAAGGGGCAAGGGCTCTCCTCGACGCTGACGGACGCACGCTTCCCGCCGACCGCCCGTTTTGTTCACGCGACGATGGACCTCGGCACGTCGGATATCTACGACGACGAAGCGTTGCAGAATCGCATCGTCGCCGACCTCGCCTTCGGCGACGTAAGCGGCGACATCGACATGGCCGTCGGTGACATAACAATCACGGCGACCGCGCCCGGCAACGTCGGCGCCATCCAGCTCCAGGATACCCTGACGACGTTCGCGGGTTCGCGCATCAATTACTATTTCACCGTGCTGGCCGACGAACTGACGGGCGCACGGGTGGCCGTCGACCGGCGTTCGATAGAGACCGTCGCCCGGCTGACGTTCTTCCATTCCGCGGCCAATCACGAGCTCGTGGATCTCTACGCCGTGGACGCCGGCACTCCGATCGACGACGTGCTGCCCCGCCAGGTCAGGCTCGCCTACGGCTTGCAAGCCCCGGCGATCAGCCTGCCGGCCGGAAGCTACGACGTCTACGTCACGACGTCGGGCGAGAAGACGGTGCTCGACGGGCCGATCCGCCTGGACGCGGCTCTCGGCGATGTCTTCGAGGCCGTGCTGCTCGACCGGGTGGACCCGTTGCTCGCGGAATTCAGGCTGTTCCCGCCACCGTAGTCGCCGCGGCGCGACTGGCCTCCAGGCGCCCCGGCTAGGAGGCGATCGCGGCGTCGATATAGGCTTCCGTATCGTTGGCGGCGTCTTTCCGCACGGACTTGGCGTTGTACATCGCGTGGTCCGCGACGCTGATGAGATGCCAGAGCTCCTCGCCGTGCTGCGGCAGCAGCGAGATACCGACGCTCGCGCTGCAGCGGATCTCCTGTCCCTGGATGATGTAGGCCTCCGACGCCGTCGCCACGAGGCGCCTGGCAACGTGCTTGGCGTCCTCCACGCTGACGCCGGGCAGGACGATTGCGAATTCGTCGCCGCCGAGGCGCCCGAGTATGTCCTCGGGGCGCAGGCAGAAGCCGAGGCGGTGCCCGAAGGCCTTGAGTAGCGCGTCGCCGGCCTGGTGGCCGAAACGGTCGTTGATGCTCTTGAAGCTGTTCAGGTCCAGGTACAGCACGGCGCCCGACGTGCAGTTGCGCAGGCAGGCCTTGCCCTCTTTCTCGAAACCGCGGCGGTTCAGCACGCCCGTCAGCGGATCGCTGAGCGCGTCGGCCATCATCTTGCGCTCGTGGCGCTTGCGAGTGGTGATGTCGATGAGCGTCACCGAGAAGTCCTCGCCGACCGGCTCGCCGACGATACGCAGCCAGCTTTCGCCGCTTTCGGACTCGGTACGGATCTCGAAGCTGACCGGCGACTTCGCATGCCGCTGATCGGTGAAGTGCGACAGCAGCCGCTCGGGCTCGATCTGGCCGAGCTTCTGCAACGGCATGCCGACCAGCGTGCCCGTGTCGTTGCACAGGTACGATTCCGCAGCCCGGTTGGCGAACACGCAGCGGAAACGCTGCTGGGGGTCGCCGCTGTCCCTCGCAAAGCGCAATATGCCGTTCGACGACGTCTCGATGAGGGTGCGGATGAGGTGTTCGCTGTCCGCCAGCCGGCTGAGTGCCTGGCGGCGCTCCGTCACGTCACGGCAGACCACGACCAGTCCCTGCTTCTTGTCGGTGGCATCCAGTAAGGGCGCCACGCTGAGTTCGTAGACCTGGTTCGTGTTCAACGTCAGCGTCTGGGTCAGGTCGAGGTCCTTGGCCTGCTCGAGTATCGCGCGCGCCTCCGGGAAGTCGTCCCAGAGCTTCTGGCCGAGCAGCTCGCGTTCCGGGCGGCCGAGCATCTCCGCCGCCTTGCGGTTGGCGCAGATGATGCAGCCGTCGTTGTCCAGCACGATGATCGGGTCACGAACGTGATCGAACAACATCTGGTAAGCCACCGGGCTGAACTCGTACACCCGTTGCGACAGGGCCACGTACGCGATCAACGGCAGCATGACCACGATGCCGGCCGACGTATAGGGAAACGCCGGCGATCCGAAGCCGAAGAAATTATTGGCGAAGCTCACGCTGAACGGCAGGAGCGCGCAGGCGACCATCAGCAGCACGGTGCGGCGCTGCGCAGGCGCGATGCTCGACAGCCGGGTCACGAGCGCGATTGCGGCGAGCCCGAACAGGCCGTAGGAATACGGCGCATGCAC
>DATIUU010000227.1:0-5807 GCA_035466635.1 Woeseiaceae bacterium | reverse complement strand
CGCGGCAACGCGCCGACGAACTCGAAGCGGACAACGCGAGGCACCAGAGCCGCGCGGAGCGCTACCAGTACAGCCTGCCGTACACCTGGGTCGGCGGCGCCATCGCCGTGTGCCTCGTGGCAGGTTTCCTCGCCGGCCTGTGGTGGGTGGACCACCGCAGCCGCAGGCGCCACGGCGGTATTCGCATCTACTAACAGCCTGTCGGCGCGGGCGCTTGCCCGGCCGGGTCAGGCGCCGACGGCCTTGCGCTGCTCGATCACGCCGCTGTCGCCGGAGCAGCCGCCGCGGACCGGCAGGTCCGCGTCCGCATACAGCCTGTCGATGTCGTCCTGCGTGCGAGCGCGGCGCATCTCGTCGAGCTGGGCGGGCGTGATGTGCGGCGCGAAAAGCTGCGCGAAGTCGAGCATGTAGCGCCGCATGACGGCGTCCTTGCGGAAGCCGATCCATGTCGTGCTGCGCGGAAACAGGCCCTCGGCCTCGATCGCGGTGAGGTCCTTCCTGTCGTCGCAGTCCTCGGCCATGCTCGCGACGATGCCGACGCCGAGCCCCATGCGGACATAGGTCTTGATGACGTCCGCGTCGCGGGCGGTAAAGACGACGTCCGGTTCCAGTCCCTGGTTCGCAAACGCTTTCTTCAGGGACGATTGCCCGCCGAAACTGAATACGTAGGTGACCAGCGGATACTCGGCGAGATCGTGCAGCGTGAGCGGACGCTTCAGCCTGGTCAGCGGGTGGTCGTTGGGGACGAGGATCTTGCGGTCCCAGCGGTAGCTCGGGACCAGCAGCAGGTCGGCGAACAACTCGCGCGAGCCGGTCGCGATCGCGAAGTCGATATCGTTCGCCGCGACCATGTCGGCGATCTGCTCGGACGTGCCCTGGTGCAGGTTCAGGCTGACGCGCGGGTAGCGCTTGCGAAACTCCCTGACGACGTCCGGAAGGACGTAGCGCGCCTGCGTGTGCGTGGTCGCGATGGACAGCGTGCCTTCTTCCTCGTGGAAATAATCGGAGGCGAGGCTGCGGATGTTTTCGACTTCCTGCATGATCAGGCGCGCCCGCTCGATCACCTGTTCCCCTGCGGCAGTGATGCCGCCGAGACTCTTGCCCTTGCGCGTGAACAGCTGCAGCCCGAGTTCCTCTTCGAGGAGCTTCAGCTGCTTGCTGACGCCGGGCTGGGACGTGTACAGCTTTTCAGCGGCCGCGGTGATGTTCAGCCCGTTGTCCGCGATCGCCAGCAGGTATTTGAGTTGTTGTAGTTTCATCCGCGCCAGAGCACCCCCTGCGGTTTCAGACTATGACCACGCCTCTCGGGGTTCGTTTCCGAAATCGCCGCAAATAACGCTTTTGTCTAAGGTTTTTCGGTGAAGCCGGAAAATCGCCGGTTTCCTGCCCGGATTCCCGCCGTCACCCCGATTACATATAACACAAAGGAATAAGGATCAAGACAACCGATTGCGCGGGCCGGCGATGAAAATGCGCGGTTTTCTGCTATACACAGCACAGCAAGAACCGCAACAAGGACCGGAGCATGATCTACGACAACATTCTGCAGACCATCGGCAATACGCCGGTCGTGCGCCTGAACCGCATGGGACCGGACAACGTGGAAATCTACGTAAAAGTCGAGTCGTTCAACCCGATGGGCTCGGTCAAGGATCGCCTGGCATTCGCGATCATCAACGACGCGCACGAGTCCGGGGACCTGGCGCCGGGGCAGACGGTCGTGGAGGCGACCTCCGGCAACACGGGCATCGCGCTGGCCATGGTGTGCGCGGCCACCGGCCATCCGTTCGTCGCCACCATGGCCGATTCGTTTTCCGTCGAGCGGCGCAAGATCATGCGCGGCCTCGGCGCCAGGGTCATCCTGACACCCGCCGCCGAGCGCGGCTCGGGCATGGTGCGGAAGGCCGAGGAACTCGCCGCCGAGCACGGCTGGTTCCTGGCGCGCCAGTTCGAGAATCCCTCCAACCCCGAGTACCACGCCAGTACCACGGGGCCGGAGATCCTGCGCGATTTCGCCGGCCGGCGGCTGGACTTCTGGGTGACGGGCTACGGTACCGGCGGCACGATGTCCGGCGCCGGGCGGACGATCAAGGCCGCGCGGCCCGAGGTGACCATCGTGGCAACGGAGCCCGCCGGCGCGGCGCTCCTGAGGGGCGACGAGTGGCACCCGCACAAGATCCAGGGGTGGACGCCGGATTTCATTCCCGGCGTCCTCGACCGCGACATCTACGACGAGCTGATGAGCGTGACGGACGAGCGCGCCATCGAGGTCGCGCGCGAGCTGGCGGCGAAAGAGGGCATTTTCGCCGGGATTTCCGCGGGCGCGACGCTGGCGACCGCGCTGGAACTGGCGGAGAGAGCGTCGGAGGGTTCGGTCATCCTCGCGATGCTCCCGGACACCGGCGAGCGTTACCTGTCCACGCCGCTGTTCGAGGGCGTGGAGGAGGGCTCCGACGACGCCTGGCTCGCCGCGCTCTGAGCAGCCGCGATTCGCGCACCCCCGGTCGCGGCACAAGCGCCGGCCTGCGGCCGCCCCTGGAACGTAATGGACTGAAACCACAGAAGAAAATAGTTTCCCTTGAGACTTGAATCACAGCCTCCGGCGGCTGCCGGTGGCATGGTGTGAAACCCTGCGTGCGACGGAAGCTTTAGTGTCAGCAGACATTCACACCCTGACGACGAAAAGGAACTTCGGCAAGGCGGCAGACCTGCTGCAGTCGCTGGTACCGCGGGCGCAGTGCTTCTGCTTCTACGGCCTGGACCGCAGCTGCGTCTGGAGCAGCGACGGTGCCGACGACTACGAAGTCAACGAGTTCGTCACGGACCTGCACGCGGAGCTGCTGATCGGGGACCATCCGGAGGCCGAGTACCTGCGGCGCACGCTGAAGTCCGGGCGCACGCTGCTGGTGCTGCCCGTTTTCCTCGACAACGGCGCCGCGTTCGGGTTCCTCGTCGTGGTGTTCTCGCGGAATGCCGGCAAGTCGTCGTCGTTCAACCCGAGCCTGCTGAGCGACATACTGTCGCCGGCGGTAGCAGTGATCGCGGAAACCCTGGGGATCGATCACCAGCTGCAGGACGCCATCGCGCAGGGCAAGGATGTCGAGAAAGAACTCAGGCTCGTCTACGAGGTCGACGAGAAGATCCATGGCCAGTCGCGCAGTCACGCCAGCCTGGCGCAGCTCGTCGGCCAGAGCGGCCGCTTCCTGGGTATCGCCTACAGCGTGCTGCTGATGCCGGCCAAGCGCATACGCATCAGCGCGACCCATTCGACCTGGAAGGACGTCAATCGCAAGGCGATGGATCGTTACCTGGTCGATCACCTGTTGCCGAAACTGGAAAGCAAGCGGGCGCCGGTGGTGTTCGAGGTGCCGGCTGTCCAAGGCGGCGAGACGGTCGCCGACCAGGGATACCAGACCTTGCTCTGTCCCGTCATGGACAAGCAGGGCAACGTCGAGGGCATGATTGCGCTGCTCAGCCGCGTGAACGGCGAGCCGTTCACCACTGCGCACCGGCGCTTCATGTCGCACATCGTCCGCAAGGTCGAATACGTCATCGAGCAGTCGTTCGACGCGATGACCGGGCTGATGAACCGCTCCGGCTTCGAGGCGCAGTTGCAGGAAGCCTGCATGAGCCTGGAGTCCGGCCAGGACGCGCACCAGCTCATCTACTTCGATCTCGACAACCTGCAGCTCGTGAACGACACCTTCGGGCGCAGGGCGGGCGATGAAGTCATCGTGCGATTTGCGCGGCTGCTCGAAGAAGACCTGCCGCGCAGCGCGGTGTTGTCCCGCCTGACCGGCGACGACTTCTGCATCCTGCTGACCCACGCGAACGCCGAAGAGGGGCTGGAGCTCGCACAACTGGTCCGTGACAAGGGACAGTCGCTGCGCTACCTCGCGGGTGACCGCTCGCTGCAGATCACGATCAGCATCGGGGTGGCGGAATTCAACCGGCGGTCCGGCGACGAGGGCGCGTCGCTCACGGCGGCGCGCATGGCCTGCGAAGCCGCAAAGGACCATGGCCGCGACCGCATCGAGGTGTACGACGAGCAGAACCAGAGCATCATCCGCCGTCACGACGACATGCAGCTCGTGGCGCAGATCCAGCAGACCCTGGATTCCGACGGTTTCGTGCTGATGGCGCAGCCCATCGCGAGCCTGACGGGGGAATGCGATGCGCCGCGTTACGAGATCCTGCTGCGCATGAAGGACGAAGCAGGCAGCCCCGTGCCATCGTCGGCGTTCTTCTCCGCGGCTGAGCGCTACCAGCTGATGCCGCAGGTCGATCGCTGGGTCGTGTCGCAAACGATCGCGAGCCTCGCCGGGCATCCCGATATCGTGCGCGAGACCGGCGCCGTGTTTTCAGTGAATCTCTCGGGACAGTCGCTGTCGGACGACGACATTCTCGAGTTCATCCAGCAGGAAATCCGTGACGGCGGCCTGCTGCCGACCTCGCTCGGGTTCGAGGTGACCGAGTCCGCGGCGGTCTCGAACCTGGCCAAGGCCCAGCAGTTCATCAACGCGCTGCGCGAGCACGGCTGCAGCATCGCGCTCGACGATTTCGGCGCCGGACTCAGTTCGTTTGCCTACCTCAAAAACTTTGCCGTCGATACCCTCAAGATCGACGGCAGCTTCATCCGTGACATCTCGGACAACCGCATTTCGGAGTCGATGGTCGCGGCCATTACGCAGGTCGCGAAGGTCATGGAGCTGGCGACCGTTGCGGAGTACGTCGAGAACGAGAAGACGCGCAAGCTCGTGGCGAAGCTCGGCGTGCACTACGCGCAGGGGCACGCAATCGGCAAGCCAATGCCGCTCGACGAAGTGCTGGGAGCCCTTGCCGTGCGGGTGAGGACGTCTACCGCCTGAATCAGAACACGCCGGCTTCGAGGCCGGCCGCCAGTGTCATGCCCAGTTCCTCGCATTCGTCGAGGCGCGCCGCGTCGAATTGACCGGCGATCAATACCGGGTCCTGGACTTCCTTCACCGCGAGTCCCTTGAGTATCCGTCGCAGGCTGCTGATGGCGCCGCTGCCGTCATTGCCGGCGCGCACGAACAGCGCGTACGGACGGCCGTCGATCCTGTCCACGCACTCGTAGAAGCTGCGGTCGAGGAAGTATTTCATGGCGCCGCTCATGTAGCCGAAGTTCTCCGGCGTGCCGAGGATGAAGGCGTCGCACCAGAGCAGGTCGTCGGCCGTGGCCTCGAGCGCAGTACGCGTGCGCACGTCGACGTTGCCGATGTCGGGGCTCCGCGCCCCGCGGATGACTGCTTCCGCCATCCGCGACGTCGTGCCCGACTGCGAGTGATAGACGATCAGCAGGTGTTTCCTCTCGGACATGTCGCTCTGCACAGCACGGAAAAACGACAGTTTATCGCGACCCGTGCCGCACTTTCGCTAGACTCCGCTCAATGGCTATCGACGAAAACAGGCTGGCACGGCTGCCCGCGACGTTGCGTCCGGTTGCGGCCCTCTGGCTGCGGCGCCTCGAGGAGACGCAGGGCGGCGCCAGCCTGCCTGCCGGCGTCGAGGACCAGCTGCTGCGCGTCGTTGCCGTCAGTGAATTCGCGGGCAATGCGCTGCTCAGGGACTGGGACTACTGGCGCGGCCGGCTCGAGCGGCTGTCGACGCCAGCCGACCCGGGCGAGCTGCGCGAGTTCGCCGCGGACCCCGGGCATGGCGACGCGAGCATCGACGAAGTGAAGGCGCGCCTGCGCCGCTTCCGGCATCGTTACCTGCTGGGCCTCCTGTGGCGCGAGGTTGCGGGGACGGCAGCCCTCGCCGAGACGCTCGAGTCCCTGTCGGCA
>DATIUU010000226.1:0-2803 GCA_035466635.1 Woeseiaceae bacterium | reverse complement strand
TCCTCGCCGACGTAGGTGGCGCCGAGGCGTCCCGGCATGTTCAGGTCCACCTGCAGCGTGCCGCACTGCCAGTCGCGGCCGATGGCGTCGCGCAGGACGAACTCGAGCTTCGGCCCGTAGAACGCGCCTTCGCCGGGGTTGCGGGTGTAGTCCAGCCCCGCGACCTCCAGCGCTTTCAGCAATGCGGCCTCGGACTGGTCCCAGACGGCGTCCTCGCCGACCCGGACCTCGGGGCGATCCGCGAACTTGATGCGCACGTCCTCGAAGCCGAAGTCGCGGTAGATGCCGAGGATGAGCGTGCAGACCGCGATCGACTCGTCGGTGATCTGCGCGGGCGTGCAGAAGATGTGCGCGTCGTCCTGGGTGAACGCCCGCACCCGCATCATGCCGTGCAGCGCCCCGGACGGCTCGTAGCGATGGCACTTGCCGAACTCGGCGAGGCGCACCGGGAGGTCGCGGTAACTGGTAATGCCCTGCTTGAAGACCTGCACGTGCCCGGGGCAGTTCATCGGCTTGATGGCGAAGTGGCGGCCGTCGACCGTCTCGGTGGTGAACATGTTTTCGCCGAACGCCTCGAGATGGCCCGACTTCTGCCACAGCGTCGTGCTCATGAGTTCTGGGGTGTTGATCTCGCGGTAGCCGGCGGCGTTCTGCTTCGCCCGCATGTAGCCGATCAGGTTCTGGTAGAGAGCCCAGCCCTTCGGATGCCAGAACACGGCGCCGGGCGCCTCTTCCTGGAAGTGGAACAGGTCCATGACGCGGCCCAGCCGGCGGTGATCGCGTTTCTCGGCTTCCTCGAGCATGTGCAGGTACTGGCGCAGCTGCTTGTCGTCCGGCCACGCCGTGCCGTAGACCCGCTGCAGCATCTCGTTGGACGAATCGCCGCGCCAGTAGGCGCCGGAAACGTGCGTCAGTTTGAATGCCTTGCCGAGTTTGCCCGTCGAGGGCAGGTGCGGACCGCGGCAGAGATCGAGAAAGTCGCCCTGTCGATACAGGGTGATCGGTTCGCCGGCCGGGATGCTCGCGATGATCTCCGCCTTGTACTCCTCGCCGATACCGCGGAAATACGCCACGGCCTCGTCGCGATCCCAGACCTCGCGTTCGATCGCTTCGTCGCGGTCGACAATTTCCTTCATGCGCGCTTCGATGATCGCGAGGTCGTCTTCCGTGAACGGCTCCTTGCGCGAGAAGTCGTAGTAGAAACCGTTCTCGATCGCCGGCCCGATCGTCACCTGGGTTTCCGGCCACAGCTCCTTGACCGCCTCCGCGAGCGCATGTGCCGCGTCGTGGCGCAGCAGTTCGACGCCGTCATCCGAACCACGCGTGACGATCTCGACAGCCGCGTCGTCCTCGATGTCGCGTGTGAGGTCCCACAGTTCGCCGTTGACGCGCACGGCAACCGCATCGCGTGCGAGGCTCTTACCGATGCTGGCGGCGATTTCGGAGCCCCGGGTGGCAGCATCGAACTGCTTTTCGGAGCCGTCGGGTAGGGTAATTGTCGGCATGTCGGTCGTTGTCTGTTGATTGCCCGCGGGAACGGCGCGCCATTGTACAATTGGTTTCCCGTATAAGACACCCGTAAGCCATGCATGACGCCCCCGATCCATCGCCGCCCACCGGCCACGACCACGACAGCTGCGTCGCTGACGCCATCGCGACGGCGGAGCGGCTGTGCCGCGACCGCGGACTGCGCTTCACGGAGCTGCGGCGCCGGGTGCTGACGCTGGTGTGGGACAGCCACAAGCCCATCGGCGCCTACGACATCCTCGACAAGCTCGGTGGCGAAGGCAAGGCCGCCGCGCCGCCGACGGTCTACCGGGCGCTGGATTTCCTGATCGAGGCAGGCCTGGTGCACCGGCTCGACTCGCTCAATGCCTTCATCGGCTGCCCCGATCCGGCCCGCTCGCATGCCGGCCAGTTCCTGATCTGCCGCCGCTGCCGGACGGTCGTCGAGCTGGACGATCCGGAGATCGATCTGCTGGTGGCGAACAAGGCCGAACGGCTCGGCTTCACGGCCGTGAACCAGATGCTCGAGGTCCAGGGCGTGTGCGGCAAGTGCGGCGAAGCAGCCTAGTGTACCCCGCGACTTCGCGTACAATAGCGCCCGGTCCAGAGCAGCGAATTGAATCGATGAGTGAAGCGCCGCGGGATTTTATCCGCCAGATCATCCACGACGACCTCCAGTCCGGGAAGCACGGTGAAATCGTCACGCGGTTTCCCCCGGAACCGAACGGCTACCTGCACATCGGCCACGTCATGTCGATCTGCCTCAATTTCGGTGTCACGGAAGAAACCGGTGGCCGCACCTACCTGCGCTACGACGACACCAACCCGCACAAGGAGGACCAGGAGTACGTCGACGCCATCGAGAAGGACGTGCACTGGCTCGGCTTCGACTGGGGCGACCGGCTGACGCACGCATCGGATTACTTCGACCAGCTGTACGACGCCGCCGAGACGCTCATCGAGATGGGGCTCGCCTACGTCGATTCGCTGAGCGCTGAGGAGATCCGCGCGCACCGCGGCACCCTGACGGAACCCGGCACGAACAGCCCGTACCGCGAGCGCACAGTCGCCGAGAACATGGACCTGTTCCGGCGCATGCGCGCGGGCGAATTCGCCGACGGCGAGCACGTGTTGCGGGCGAAGATCGACATGGCCTCCCCGAACATGAACCTGCGCGACCCGGCGCTGTATCGCATTCGCCACGTCGACCACCAGCGCACCGGCGGCAACTGGTGCATCTACCCGATGTACGACTTCGCGCATACCCTGTCGGACGCCTACGAGCGCATCACGCACT
>DATIUU010000225.1:0-2796 GCA_035466635.1 Woeseiaceae bacterium | reverse complement strand
CGACCCCATTTATTTACAATGAAAAATGCGGTTCGACCCCATTTTTTTTTCATTTTTTATTTTCCTGCGACGCACGATCCTGGGCCGCGACACACCCCGCGCACCGGTGTCTCTCCTTGGCGACGGGCGAAAACCGCAAGGGGGCCATGTGCTTACGCAGGTTACGTAATGTTGCGTGGCAGTAAAGTGTCCCCTTCTGGAGACAGACCGCCCGGTAAGACAGCTCCCCGGATTGCCGCGATTCTACTTAACCCATTGGTTTTTAACGTAACGCCGGGATTGGCACGGCTCTTGCTTTATGTCGAGTCATGAGCCGGTTGGTCAACTTGGGCCGCTGCAGAGGGGCGTGACCACCGACTCGTTGCCGTAACGGCATCCGCCGCGCGGCAGTAGCAGCAATCAATCTCTTTTAACGCGGTCCAGAGCGTACGGACTGCCCGGCCGAATAGTGTGGAATGAGAAACCAGGGACTACGACAGCCAGGAAGGCAGCTTCCGCGCACCTTCAAACGAACCCAGATCCTGCTGATGGCCGCCGTCCTGACGGGCTGCCTCGGCTCCGAGGCACCGCCTGGCGGAGGCGGGCTCGCGGCGGGGACCGACGGTGGCAACACGGCACCGCAAATCAGCGGCAGCCCGCAGCGCGTCGCCGTCATGAGCGATAGCTACCTGTTTCGGCCGTCGGCGTCCGATGCCGACGGCGATGCGCTGACCTTCAGCATCCGCAACAAGCCCGCCTGGGCCTCGTTCGACGCGGCCACGGGGCGCCTCGAAGGGGTGCCGCAGTTCGGCGACACCGGCACCTACGAGGGCATCGAGGTTTCGGTCAGCGACGGTGCTGCCACAGCGTCGCTGCCGCGATTCTCGATCGCCGTGAGCCGCGATGCCCTGGGTGCGGTCACCCTGGAGTGGCTGCCACCGCAGTCCAATACCGATGGCTCGTACGCCAGCGACCTGGCCGGCTACGTCATCTACTGGGGCACCGAGCCCGGTGCCTACGACCAGCAGGTGCGCATCGATACCGTCGGGCTGACCGCTTACGTCGTCGACAGCCTGCGGCCGGCGACCTACTACTTCACGGCGACCGCGTTCAACGCGGCGGGCATCGAGAGCGACTTCTCCAACGAAGTGATGCGGTCGGTGGTCATCAACTAGCGCGAGCCTGCCTGTGCGCCTGATACGATAGGCCTCCCGACCAAGGAGGCCGAATGAACACAACCCGCCGCCGGGACCGCACCCGGACCCTCACAGCCGTCGTTGCGGCTCTGCTCTTCGTCCCCGCCGCCCACGGCGCCACGCTCGCCGTCGCCAACAAGGCCGAGGCCACGGTATCGCTGATCGATCTCGGCAGCGGCGACGTCGTCGCGACACTGCCCACGGGCGAGGGGCCGCACGAGATCGGCATCTCCCCGGACGGCCGCTTCGCGCTCGTCACGAATTACGGAACCCGCGATCGCGGCGGCAACAGCCTGACGCTGATCGACATTCCGGCGGCCAGCGTGGTGAAGACCATCGACCTCGGCGATTACGGCCGGCCGCACGGCGTGGAATGGCTCGACGACCAGAGTGCCGCCGTTACCGTCGAGGCCAGCAAGGCGCTCATCGTCGTGGACGTCGCGCGCGACAAGGTCACGCAGTCGATCGGCACCGACCAGGAAATCTCCCACATGGTCGCCCTCGATCCGGAGCGGGGCCGCGCGTACACGGCGAACATCGGCTCCGGCTCGGTCACCGTTCTCGACCTCGGCAAAGGGGTCCGCGAGACGAATATCGTGACCGGCGACGGCGCCGAGGGTATCGCGGTGTCGGCGTCCGGCGAGCACATCTGGGTGACCAACCGCGGCGCCGACACGATCACGATCCTCGATGCCGACACCCTGGCGCCGGCAGGCGAGATCGGCTCCGAGGGTTTCCCCATCCGCGCGACCGCAACGCCCAAAGGCCAGGTGCTCGTCACGCGGGCACGGGCCGGCGACCTCGCGATCTACGATGCAGCGACCTTCGAGGAGCTCCGCGTCGTGGCCTTCGACCTCGAGAGCATGGACGTCGAGGAACGCCTGTTCGGCGATCGTTTCGGCAACAGCTCGGTGCCGATCGGCGTCATTGTCGACGCCGCGGGTGAGGTCGCCTGGGTCGCGCACGCGAACGCGGACGTCATCACCGAGATCGACCTCGGCACGGGGGAGATCACCCGCATGCTGCGTGCGGGCAAGGAACCCGACGGCATGGGCTTCTCGCCGCTCGACGTCGAGCGCTAGCAGCGGCTAGTTGCGGCGCAGGTGGTAGTCGAACGAGGGCCGCGTGCTGCCCCAGCGATTGTTGATCCAGAGGATCAGCATGCCTTCGACCCAGCGCGCGTCACGCAGCGGGCCGACGTCGATCGGTTCGAGGCCCATCCCGGCGACGAGCTCCGCGACTTTTTCCTTGGCGCGCGCGTTGTCGCCCACGAGCGGAATCGATACCGGTCCGCCGGCTGACTCGGGGTCCACCATCGTTTGCCAGTTCAGCGTGTTGAAGGCCTTGACGACGTAGGCGCCGGGCGCAGCAGCCTGGATGATCTCCGCGTTCGACGTGGCGACGGCGTGCTCGAGGCGGTTCATGCGCCGCTCCAGCGGGTTCGTCGGATCGATGATGATCTTGCCGGACAGGTCACCGAGGCTTTTCGTGATTTCCTCGACCATGAGGCCGGGTACGGCCAGCACGACGATGTCCGCCTGCGCCGCGGCATCCGCCGGCGTAGTCGCGGATGCGCCGTCGCCGGTCCTTTCGACCAGTTCCTTTACCTTCGTGCGTCCCG
>DATIUU010000224.1:0-3962 GCA_035466635.1 Woeseiaceae bacterium | reverse complement strand
GAATACAACGAGAACGACAATGACCGACGAGTTGATCCTCGAGGACTTCCTGCCCTACCGGCTGGCGGTGCTCTCGCATACCGTGAGCACCAAGATCGCCGGCGTCTACGACAAGCGCTTCGGGCTG
The DNA here is from genome assembly GCA_035466635.1 of Woeseiaceae bacterium. Taxonomy (GTDB): domain Bacteria; phylum Pseudomonadota; class Gammaproteobacteria; order Steroidobacterales; family Woeseiaceae; genus UBA1847. The sequence continues at coordinate 3,835 of DATIUU010000224.1, read as the reverse complement.
ACGATCCCGGAGTGGCGCGTTATCGCGATCCTGGGACGCTTCCCGGGACTGTCGGCGGTCGAGGTGGCCGAGCGCACCATGCTCGACAAGGTGGCCGTGAGCCGCGCCGTCACCAGGCTCATCAAGAACGGCCGGCTAGATCGCGAGTTTGCGGACGCCGACCGGCGCCGCTCCATCCTCAACCTGTCCGATGAAGGCAAACGCGTCCATGACGAGGTCGCGCCGCTGGCGCTGCAGTTCGAGCGCGATCTCCTGCACGGGCTCAAGGACGAGGACATCGAGGTCTTCAACGTCGTGATGGAGCGGCTGCTGGCCAAAGCGCGGCTGCTGGGGACGCCCTGACAATTCCGTTGCTCCAATTTAGTGCGTAGAATACCGCCGCCCGCCAACGTCAAGCATTCGCGCTGCCACGCGCAGCCGGAGAATCAAGAGTGACACGTACCGAATATCGCCGGGGAAGCGACGTCAGGGAAAGGATCGTCGACGCCATCGTGGCTTCCAGGGTTTCGTCCGATACCCTGAAAAACCGGCAGCAAATCAAGCTGTTCCTTACCCAGTATTTCGCCCACGTCCCTTACGAAGACCTGCAAGGCCGCGTCGAGAAGGTCATGGCGCGGGTGGCGCTGGACCACCTGGAATTCGGCGCCCGGCGCAAACGAGGCGAGCCGTTGGTGCGGATTTTCAACCCGACCGTCGAGGAGCACGGCTACCAGTCGGCTTATACCTTCATCGAGATGGTGAACGACGACATGCCGTTCCTGGTCGATTCCGTGCTGGCGGCGATCAACCGCCAGGGCCTGACCGTCCACATCACCGTGCACCCGATCATTCGCGTGCTTCGAAACAGCCGCGGCAAGGTCGAGAAGATACTCGAGCGTGACGACAAGAAGGGCCGGCTCGAGTCCTTCATTCGGTTCGCGGTGGACAAGGAAACGGATGCACAGCAGATCAAGCTGCTGAAGCAGGAAATCCAGAAGGTCCTCGGCGACGTGCGCGTCGCCGTGCGCGACTGGCCGAGCATGCGCAAAAAAATGGAGGAAGCGCGCGAGCTGCTCGAATTCGGGCCGCCCGGCGTGGACGATGACCTGCGCAAGGAGAGCCAGCAGCTCCTCGACTGGATGATCCGCGACCATTTCACGTTTCTCGGCTATCGCGAGTACGAGCTTTCCTACGAGAAGCAGAAGATATTCCTGACGCCCGTGGCAGGCAGCGGCCTCGGGCTGCTGGCCCACGACGAACGCGGACAGAACAAGACCGTCGAACTGACCAGCGAGATGCAGCGCCTGGCGCGCTCGCGGGACTGGCTCATATTGACGAAGGCGAACTCCCGCTCCACGGTCCACCGCCACGTCTACCTCGACTACGTGGGCATCAAGGAGTTCGACAAGTCCGGCAAGGCGATCGGGGAACGGCGATTCATCGGCCTGTTCACGTCGGCTGCCTACAGCGAGAGCCCGCGCAGCATCCCCCTGCTGCGCCACAAAGTGCGCAAAGTCATCGAGCGCGCCCACGTCGAGGCGACGGGGCATCGCGGCAAGGCGCTGCTGCACATCCTCGACACGTTCCCGCGCGACGAACTCTTCCAGAGCTCCATCCCGGACCTGTCGCGGACGGCGGTCGGCATCCTGAACCTGCAGGATCGCCAGCGCGTCCGCTTCTTCCTGCGGCGCGACACCTTCCGGCGCTTCTTCTCGTGCCTGGTGTTCGTGCCGCGCGAGCGCTACACGACGGCCGTGCGCGTGCGCATCGAGGAGGTGTTGAAAGACGCCTTCGACGGGACGTCCGTCGATTCCAGCGTCGAGATCTCCGATTCACCGCTCGCGCGGCTGCACACGATCGTGCGCACACCCCCTACCGAGCGTCCGCGGATCAGCATCCATGACATCGAGGCCAAGCTGGCCGAGGTCGTCGTCAGCTGGTCGGACAAGCTCCGCGCCGAAATGCTGGAGGCCTTCGGCGACGACGAAGGCCACAAGCTGTTCAGGATCTACGGCAGCATTTTCCCGCCGGGTTACCAGGCGGAGACCGAACCCAGGGACGCCTGCAGCGACATCAGCTCCATCGACCAGATGCAGCTGGCCGGCGTCATCCGGTCCGTAGAGCTGTACCGGCCCTCGGACGCCGCGCCCGGTTTCCTGCATTTCATGATCTTCAGCGCCGAGGAACCGCTGGCCCTGTCACAGGCGTTGCCGATCCTCGAGGGCATGGGTCTCGAGGTTCACACCGAACACCCTTACGAGCTGACCCTGCACGACAAGAAACCGTTCTGGCTGCAGGTCTTCAACCTGCGGCACGAGAGCGGGTCCGATTTCGACGTCGCGGCCGCTGCGAAGCGCTTCGAAGAGTGTTTCATGATGGTCCTGGACGGCAAGGCGGAAAACGACGGCCTGAACCGCCTGATCCTGAGCGCCGAACTCGACTGGCGCGAAACGGCGTTGCTGCGCTGCTACGCAAAGTACCTGCAGCAGCTGGGCCTGCCCTTCTCCCAGGACTACATGGAGGACGTGCTCGTTGCACACGCGCGCCTCGTGGGCCTGCTGGCCGAGCAGTTCCAGGCGATGTTCGACCCGGCGCTCGCGAAGGCGCAGCGGACCCGGCAGCTGAATACGGTGATGCCAGCGATTCGCCGCGAGGTCGGCAAAGCCAGGAACGTCGACGAGGATCGCATCCTCAATGCGTTCGCGGGTGCATTCAACGCGACGCTGCGAACCAATTACTACCTGCCCGGCGAACTCGACGGGCACCGCGACTGCATCTCGATCAAGCTCGACCCGATGCGCCTTCCCGAAGCGCCGCTGCCGCGGCCGAAGTACGAGATCTTCGTCTATTCGCCCGAAGTCGAGGGCGTCCACCTGCGCGCGGGCGACGTGGCCCGCGGCGGGCTGCGCTGGTCCGACAGGCGCGAGGATTTCCGTACCGAGGTCCTCGGCCTGATGAAGGCCCAGATCGTCAAGAACACGGTCATCGTGCCGACCGGCGCGAAAGGCGGGTTCTTCTGCAAGCGCATGCCCGAAGGCGACCGCGAGGTCGTCCTCAGAACGGGCATCGCCTGCTACAAAACCTTCATCCGCGGCCTGCTCGACATCACGGACAACGTCGTCGACGGCAGGGTCGTGACGCCCGAGGGCGTCATACGGCGCGACGGCGACGATCCGTATCTCGTCGTCGCCGCCGACAAGGGCACCGCGACGTTTTCGGACATCGCGAACGAGCTGTCGAAGAGCTACGGCTTCTGGCTCGACGATGCCTTTGCGTCGGGCGGATCCGCTGGCTACGACCACAAGAAGATCGGCATCACGGCGCGCGGCGCCTGGGAAGCCGTCAAGCGCCACTTCCGCGAACAGGGCCTGGATACGCAGTCGGACCCGTTCAGTGTCGTCGGCATCGGTGACATGAGCGGCGACGTGTTCGGCAACGGCTTGCTGCTGTCCCGCAAGATCAGGCTCGTGGCGGCATTCAATCACCAGCATATTTTCCTGGACCCCGACCCCGACATGGCCGCGAGCTTCAAGGAGCGCCAGCGGCTGTTCAGGTTACCGCGCTCGGGCTGGACCGATTACGACGATACGGTCATCTCCAAGGGCGGCGGCGTCTTCTCGCGGCAGGCGAAGACCATTCGTCTCAGCAAGGAAGCGCGCGCCATGCTCGAGACCGAGAAGACGTCCATGCAGCCGGACGAACTGATCCGGGTGATCATGCGAATGCGCGTCGACCTGCTGTGGAACGGCGGCATCGGCACGTACGTCAAGGCCAGCACCGAAGGTCACGCCGACGTGGGCGACCGCAGCAACGACAATGTGCGCGTCAACGCCAACGAGCTGCGCTGCAAGGTGAT
>DATIUU010000223.1:0-6707 GCA_035466635.1 Woeseiaceae bacterium | reverse complement strand
GTGCCGTGCAACGGCCTCGAAGCCGAGGGTATGGAATACCGGCTCGAGGACGCCCGGTTGCGGCGAAGCGAACTCGACGAATTCGAAGCCGTCGAGGCCCATCGGGTTGTCGAAAAGGTCCGGCATGGGTGCCTCCTGCTTGAATCTATGCGGGTGATCGCGACATCTTGCGCGAGATCAGCGGGCCGGGCGTCCCTGCCTGATTATCCCGGCCCTCAGGGCGAAACGAAAGTTTCACGGGTAATTATAGGCCTGCAGCGCGCCAAGTACACGTGGATGCCGCGGCTGGCCGGGCTAGTCCGCGTTCGCAACCAGCAGGCTGATCGATCGGGCGGGCGCGGTAAAGGAACAGCCGTCCGCGGCCACCGCGGCCGCGTCGGCCGACCACGCCACCCGCCAGGCAGGGCCGGGCAGGCCGTTCGGCAGCCGGAACTCGACCGCGTCGTCGCCGTTGTTGAACAGCACCGCGGCGCGCGACTTCACGCCATCCTTCGACGATTCCGCGAGCATGACCTTGAACGATGCCGGTCCCGACCAGTCACCCTCGTGCATCTCGTTGCCTGCGGCGTTGAGCCACTCGATGTTGATCGACGAGGCGCCCATGGCGGTTTCGCCGTGGAGGTATTGCGGCAGCCGCAGCAGCGGCCATTCGCGGCGCAGGTGAACCAGTTCCCGCACCTCGAGCGCGAAACCGGGGTCGTCGTCGAGCCCCGACCAGTCCAGCCAGCCCGTCTCGTTGTCCTGCGCGTAAGCGTTGTTGTTGCCGCCCTGCGAGTTGCCGAATTCGTCGCCCGCGAGCAGCATCGGCGTGCCCTGCGAGAGCATCAGCGATGCCAGCAGGTTGAGGCGGTGCCGCCGCCGTGCCGCGAGGATCGCCTGGTCGCCGGTAGCGCCCTCGACACCGTGGTTGCAGCTGTAGTTGTGTGCATGCCCGTCGCGGTTGTCCTCGCCGTTGGCTTCGTTGTGGCGGTGCTCGTAGCTCACGAGGTCGGCGAGCGTGAAGCCGTCGTGGCTGGTCACGAAGTTGACGCTGGCAAAAGGCGCGCGGCCGCGGTTGTCGAAAATATCGGCCGAGCCGTGCAGCCGGCGGGCGAAGCGGCCGTTCATGTCCGCGTCGCCGCGCCAGAAGCGGCGCACGGTGTCGCGGTACTTGTCGTTCCACTCCGCCCAGCGGTCGGGGAAGTGGCCGAGCTGGTAGCCGCCCGGGCCGGGGTCCCAGGGCTCGGCGATGAGCTTCACGCCCGAGAGCGCCGGATCGGCGCTGATCGCAGCGAGCAGCGGATGCTGCGTCGAAAAGCCGTGCGCATGCCGGCCCAGGATGGTCGCGAGGTCGAAGCGAAACCCGTCCACGCCGAGCTCCCGCGACCAGTAGCGCAGGCAGTCCAGCACCAGCGCCTGCACCTGCGGGTGATCGGCATTGATCGTGTTCCCGGTGCCGGTGTCGTTGATGTAGGCCGCGGGATTCTCCGGCTCGAGCCGGTAGTAGGCCTGGTTGTCGAGGCCCCGGAAAGCGAGCGTCGGGCCCCGGCCGTCGCTCTCCCCGGTATGGTTGAAGGCAATGTCGAGGATCACCTCGAGGCCCGCGTCGTGGATCGCGTTGACCATGCCGACGAACTCGTGGCGCGCGCTGCCCGCCGCGAATCGCGGCATCGGCGCAAAGAACGCAACGGTGTTGTAACCCCAGAAATTGCGCAGCCCGCGCTTCGCGAGATGGTGCTCGTCGACGTAAGCCTGTATCGGCAGCAGTTCGACCGCGGTGATGCCGAGCGACTTCAGGTAATCGAGGACGGCACCGTTGTGCATGCCCGCGAAGGTGCCGCGCTGTGCATCCGGCACCCCCGGGTGCCGCATCGTGTAGCCGCGCAGGTTGGTTTCATAAACCACGGTGGCCGACCAGGGCACCCCGGGGCCCGGGTGAAGCGCCACGTCGAGCGGCCCGCAGACGACCGACATCGGCACCCAGCTGGCGCTGTCCGCCGCGCTCATCCTGAACTCGCCGTTACCGGGCACGTAGTCGAACACGGCTTCGTGCCAGGTGAATTCGCCGCTGAGCTCCCGGCAGTAAGGGTCCAGCAGCAGCTTGTTCGGGTTGCAGCGCAGGCCGGCGTCCGGCTGCCAGGGGCCGTGCACGCGGTAGCCGTAACGCTGGCCGGGCCGGCAGCCCGGCAGGTAGCCGTGCCACACGCCGCCCGTGCAAGCGGGCAGTTGGTACGAGCGCTCCGGCCTGCCGTGACGGGTGAACAGGCAGAGTTCGACGGCTTCGGCGACCGAGGAGTAGACGGCGAAGTTGACGCCGCCGTCGTCCGGCGTCGCGCCGAGCCGCGTGGGGGAGCCGGGTTCCATGGGCTTACTTCGGTTTCGCGACGTCCAGGCTGATCGGTTCGAGGTGCCAGATGTCGTCGTTGTAATCGCGCATGGTGCGGTCCGTCGAGAAGCGGCCCGATGCCGCCGAGTTGAGAATGCTCATTCGCGTCCAGCGCGCCACGTCGCGGTAGGTCGCATCGGCGGCGCGCTGCGCGTCGATGAAGCTGCGGAAATCGGCAGCCGTCATCCACTGGTCGGCCGGCTCCCGCACGGACTGGACCACGGCGTCCAGCGCGCCGGGTTCGAAGCGGCTGAAGTGCCCGCTGTCGAACAGGTGCATGACGCGGCTGAAATCCTCGTCCGCGTCGATGATGGCCTGCGGGTCGTAGCGGCCGCGCAGCGCCTGAATCTCCTCGACCGTGAGCCCGAACAGGAAGAAGTTGTCCGCGCCGACCGCCTCACGGATCTCGACGTTGGCGCCGTCGAGCGTGCCGATCGTCACGGCGCCGTTCATCATGAACTTCATGTTGCCGGTGCCGGACGCTTCCTTGCCGGCCGTCGAAATCTGCTCCGACAGGTCGGCGGCCGGGCAGATGAGTTCCATCGCGGACACGTTGTAGTCCGGGTAGAACAAGAGCCGCAGCCGGTCCTCCATGAGCGGGTCGGAATTGATCACCCGCGCCACGTTGTTGATGCACTTGATGACGTTTTTCGCCATGACGTAGCCGGGCGCCGCCTTGCCGCCGATGATGATCGCGCGCGGCGGGATGTCGCCGGCATCGCCGCGGCGAATACGGTCGTACAGGTGGACGGCGTGCAGGACGTTCAATAGTTGCCGCTTGTACTCGTGAATGCGCTTCACCTGCACGTCGAACAACATGCTGCTTGCCACGTGCACGCCGGTCCTGTCCGCGAGGGCCCTGGCGAGCCGGCTCTTGTTCAGGAGCCTGACCTTGCGCCACTCGCCCTGGAAAGCGGGATCGTCGGCGTATTCCCGCAGTTGCTCGAGTTCTTCGAGGTTGGTTACCCAGCCGTCACCGATCTTGCTGCTGATGAGATCCGCGAGGCCGCCGTTGCAGGCCGCCAGCCAGCGCCGTTGCGTGACGCCGTTGGTCTTGTTGTTGAACTTCTCCGGCCACAGCTCGGCGAAATCGCGGAACAGCCCTTCCTGCAGCAGGCGCGAATGCAGCGCGGCGACGCCGTTGACGGAATAGCTGCCCACGATCGCGAGGTAGGCCATGCGGATCATCGGCTCGTGCCCTTCCTGGATCAGCGACATGCGCGCGATGCGGTCCGTGTCGCCCGGCCAGCGCTGGCTGATCTCCGAGATGAAGCGCGCGTTGATCTCGTAAATGATGTCGAGGATGCGCGGCAGCAGGCGCCGGAACATCGAGACCGGCCACATCTCCAGCGCTTCCGGCAACAGCGTGTGGTTGGTGTAGGCCATGGTCCTGCGCGTGATGTCCCACGCTGCATCCCAGTCGAGCAGGTAGTCGTCGACGAGCAGCCGCATGAGTTCCGCGACGGCCACCGCGGGGTGCGTGTCGTTGAGCTGGAAGCCGTTCTTCTCGGCGAAGCCGGTCAGGTCGCCCTGGTGGTGGTAGTTCCAGTAGCGCAACGCGTCCTGCAGGCTCGCCGACGCCAGGAAGTACTGCTGCCGCAGGCGCAGTTCCTGGCCGTTCTCGGTGGCCGCGTTCGGGTACAGCACCATGGTGATGTTCTCGGCTTCGTTCTTCGAGGCCACGGCGTCGGCATAGCTGCCGGCGTTGAACTCGGTGAGGTCGAACTCGTCGGTCGCCGCGGCGGACCACAGGCGCAGCGTATTGACGATGTCGTTGCGGTAGCCGGGCACGGGCACGTCGTATGGGATGGCAAGCACGTCCTGCGTGTCGGCCCAGCGGTAACGGGTCCTGCCGGCGGCGTCCTTGTAGGCGGCGCTGTGCCCGCCGAACTTCACGGTCTGCGAGAATTCGTAGCGCTCGATCTCCCACGGGAAGCCCTCGCGCAGCCAGGGATCCGGCTCCTCGACCTGGTAGCCGTTCTCGATGCGCTGGTGGAACATGCCGTAGTTGTAACGGATGCCGTAGCCCACGACAGGTAGCGCGAGCGTCGCGCAGCTGTCGAGGAAGCAGGCGGCGAGGCGGCCGAGGCCGCCGTTGCCGAGGCCGGTGTCGGCCTCGCGGTCGAACACATTCTCGAGGTCGAGGCCCAGCCGGCTCAGGGCCTCGCGGGTCTGGTCCTCGATGCCGACGCTGAGCAACGCGTTGTGCAGCAGGCGTCCCATCAGGAACTCGAGCGACAGGTAGCTGACTCTCCGCACATGGTCGCGCTCCATCGCGAGGCGTGTTTGCGCCCAGCGCTCCATGATGCGGTCGCGCGCGGTGAACACCACGGCCTGGTACAGGTACGGCGATTCCGTGCGGATCGTGCGGCGGCCGAGCATGCGGCCGAAGTAGTGGGTGAAGTCCTGCAATATGGCATCGGGCGTCATGGGCAGGCTCGGCGCCTGCAACAGCTCGATATCACCCAACCCCAACGACTTGTCCGATGTGCTTGCCATGTAATGGTCTCCAGGAGTGCCCTTGTCAGGGCACGAGGCCCAGGATAACGGTCGCGAGCGGCGGCAGGGTCAGTGCGATCGAGCATTCGCGTCCGTGCATGCCGGGCGTGCCTGCCTCGACGTCGCCGTTCAGCACGCCGCTGCCGCCGTAGCGCCCGTCATCGGTATTCAGTAGTTCGCGATAACGGCCGCCCGCAGGTACGCCTATGCGAAAATCATGCCTGACCACGGGCGTCAGGTTCGAGACGGATATCACGAAGTTGCCGGACGTGTCGCGGCGCAGCCAGCTCAGCACGCTGTTGTCGCGGTCGTCCCAGTTGATCCACTCGAACCCGGCGGCGCTGAAATCGATCTCGTGCAGGGCCGGCGTGCCCCGGTAGAGTGCATTCAGGTCGCGGACCAGCGACTGCACGCCCCGATGCGGTGCGTGGTCGAGCAGGTGCCAGTCGAGCGACCGGTCGTGGTTCCATTCGTCCCAGGGCGCGAGTTCCGAGCCCATGAACAGCAGTTTCTTGCCCGGATGCGTGTACATGCTCGCGAGATAGGCGCGCAGGTTGGCGAAGCGCTGCCATTCGTCGCCGGGCATGCGGCCGAGCAGCGAGCGCTTGCCGTGCACCACCTCGTCGTGTGACAGCGGCAGCACGAAGTTCTCGTTGAAGGCGTACACGAGACCGAAGGTCATCTTGTCGTGGTGAAACTTGCGGTGCACCGGGTCTTCACTCATGTACGACAGCGTGTCGTTCATCCACCCCATGTTCCACTTGAACGTGAAGCCGAGGCCGCCCTGGTCGACGGGCCGCGACACGCCGGGCCACGCGGTCGATTCTTCGGCGTACGAGGTGGCGCCATGGGCGTGCAACTCCGTATTGAGCCGCTTGAGGAACGCGACGGCCTCGAGGTTTTCGTTGCCGCCGAACTCGTTCGGCACCCATTCGCCGTCCTCGCGCGAATAGTCGAGGTAGAGCATCGACGCCACTGCGTCGACGCGCAGCGCGTCGACGTGGAACTCGTCGATCCAGTAGAGCGCACTGCCGATCAGGTAGTTGACCACCTCGCGGCGCCCGAAATTGAAGATGAGCGTGCCCCAGTCCGCGTGTTCGCCCTTGCGCGGGTCCTCGTGTTCGTAAAGGGCGCTGCCGTCGAAGCGCCGCAGGCCGTGTTCGTCGCGCGGGAAGTGCGCTGGTACCCAGTCGATAATGACGCCGATCCCCGCCGCGTGGCAACGGTCGACGAAGTAACGGAAATCGTCCGGGTTGCCGAAGCGGTGCGTCGGTGCGTACATGCCGATCGGCTGGTAGCCCCAGGAGCCGTCGAACGGGTGCTCCGACACGGGCAGTAGCTCGATGTGCGTGAACCCCATGTCGGTGACGTAGCCGACCAGTTCGTCGGCCAGCTCGCGGTAGCTCAGGTAGCGATTGCCGTCTTCCGGCCGGCGCCGCCACGAGCCGAGGTGCACTTCGTAGATGCTGATCGGCCGGTCGAGTTGCGGGCCCTCGGCGCGGCGCTGCATCCACTGGTCGTCGGACCACTGGTGGCGGCTGGCGAAGACGATGGAGGCGTTGCCGGGCGGCGGTTCGTGGAAATGCCCGAACGGGTCGTTCTTCAGCGGCAGCAGGTGGCCGTTGCGGTCGAGCAGCTCGAACTTGTATTTCTGGCCGCTGTCGACGCCGGGGATGAATATCTCCCACAGCCCGTTGCCGGGATGCAGGCGCATGGCGTGGCGGCGGCCGTCCCAGTCGTTGAAGTCGCCGATGACGCTCACGCGCGAGGCATTCGGCGCCCACACGGCGAACCGGGTGCCGCTGATACCGAGCACGGTGCGCGGCTGCGCGCCGAGCTTCGC
>DATIUU010000222.1:0-5091 GCA_035466635.1 Woeseiaceae bacterium | reverse complement strand
GAAACGAACCAGTAGGCCACGAAACCGCCGATGATGAACGCGATGCCGCCGCGGCCCGCGATGAACCCGACGCCGATGGTCATGAGCGACAGGTACCAGATACCGTTCATGTATTCCGGCAGGCCGATCAGCGCCCCGAGGTTCCAGTTCGATACCCCGGTCTTGAGCGTGATGACATGCACGGCGGCGCTGGCCAGTGCCGCGCCGACGAGAATGATCGCCTTGCGCACGCCGGCGCCCGGCGACTTCAGGATCGTCGCCACGGCGACGCCGCCCGGGTACGTCAGGCGCTCGTAATCGATCATGTGCTTGCGCAGCGGAATGATGAACGCGATGCCGAGGAAAGCTCCGGCGATGCAGCCGAAGGTCAGGATGACCGGGTCGAAACGATCACTGTAGCCGAGCAGGAATATCGCCGGGACCGAGAACATCATGCCCGAGGAGGCGCCGTTCACGCCGCTGGCCACGGTCTGCACGATGTTGTTTTCGATGATGCTGCGGCGGCGGAGGATGCCGCGCAGGATGCCGAAACCGAGGATAGCGGCCAGCTCCGAACCTTCGATCGAAAACCCGAGGATCAGCGCGGCGTAGCCGATCGACACCGCGATGATGACGCCAAGGAACCAGCCGACGCCGACGGCGACCCAGGTGAGTTCGGGATAAGGCTTGTCGGCGTGCGCCGCAATGGTCGAGTCCGTCAACACGACTCTCCTTTGTCGTTCTTATTTTACGGCGAAGACTATCACAGCGGTTCGAGCCGTGCCGCCAGTTGATCCTTCTCCAGCACGTCGTGAAACTCGTCGGCGAGTTCGTCGCACATGTCCACCACGGTGCGCCAGGCGCGCACCCGTTCGTCGCGCGCGAAATTGACGAAGTCACGCCGGTCCGGGATCTTGCCGTGCGGCAGGCGCGACACGAACGCCCTGGAAGGGCTGACGAGGATGGTCCGGTCGATGTTCGAGGCCGCCGGCCTGCGCCACGCGAGCTTCTTGTCGAACCAGCCGGGCACGATGCGATCGATGAAATGCAGGTACAGCGTCAGCCGCTCCGGCGCGCTCAGCGGCAGGTCGAGGTGATAGTCGATGACGCCGCCATCCCTGTAGATGCCCCGCGGCGCGCCGGCGATGTCGCGCACGCCGGACAGCACCATGGGAATCGAGCCGCTCGCGACGATCGCGTCAGCGAGGTTGGCCTCGGTCAGCGCTACCCGGCTGATGGGGAATCCGCGCACGTCGAAAAACGGCGGCAGGTCCCGCGCGTCGTAGAACAGCACTCGCTCGAAGAATGCGCCCAGCGAGCGGCGGCTGACCGCATTGAGCGCTGCCGCGGCCAGCAGGCCCGGCACCAGCACGGCCGGCCGCTCGCTCGCGGTCACCTGGCGGCTGCGAACGGTCATGACGTTGGTGCGGAATACCGGATGCGACAGGATCTCGGCGATGCCGGAGTCGCCGAGCACGTTGTCGAGGATTTCGCGGCTCTTCGCCGTAATCTCCTCGCGATCGGGGTCGTCGGAGTAGGTCTGGTCGAGGTAGGCTGCTTCGAAACGGGCGATTGCCTCGAGCGGCTGCTGCTGCGCGTAACAGGCGAACCGCCAGGCGCCGATCGACGAGCCGATGAGGTACACGGGTCCGCTGAACCGCGGTATGAGCGTGTCCGCAACGACCCGGTCGAGCTTGCTCAGGACGAGCCACTTCGCGCCGCCGGACGCACCGGCCATCGTTCCCACCATCCCGGGTGAGAAGCCGTGCTTCCGAATCGCCTGCAGTGCCCCGGGGCCGGCCCGGAAACTCAGTACGCCCGGGGGGCTCACTCGAACGGATGCCGCTTGACGATGGTCTGTTCGCGATCCGGTCCGGTGGAAATGATGTCGATCGGGATACCGGCCAGTTCCTCGATGCGCTGCAGGTAGTCGCGCGCATTGTCCGGCAGGTCCTCGTAGCGGGTAATTCCTACCGTAGAGGCGCGCCAGCCGGGCAATTCCTCGTAAACGGGCCGGCAATCCGCGAAGCGGTCGACGATGATCGGCAGCCCGGCGATTGCCTCGCCATCGATCGTGTAACCGACGCAGATCCGGATCGTCTCGAGTTCGTCCAGCACGTCGAGCTTGGTGACGCAGAGACCGGAGACGCTGCTGTTGACGATCGAGCGCTTGAGCGCGACCGCATCGAACCAGCCCACCCTGCGCGGCCGCCCGGTCGTGGCGCCGAACTCGGCGCCGACTTCGGCGATGTGCGAGCCGAGATCGTCGAACAGCTCCGTGGGAAACGGGCCCGCCCCGACGCGGGTCGTGTAAGCCTTGACGATACCGAGGATGTAATCGAGATCGCGCGGGCCAACGCCGGTGCCGATGCTCGCCGCCGCGGCCACCGTATTCGACGACGTCACGAACGGATACGTGCCGTGGTCGATGTCGAGGAAGGTGCCCTGCGCGCCCTCGAACAGGATGCCCTCTCCCTGCCGTGACAGCTCGGTCAGGATCTGCGTGACGTCCGCCGTAATCGGCGCAATGTGCTCGGCCGCTTCCAGCGCGCCCTCGAGCGTGCTGTCGAAGTCCACGGGCTCGGTGCGGAAATAGTGCTTGAGGAGGAAGTTGTGGTAGTCGAGTACCTCACCGAGCTTGGCGGCGAATTTCTCGCGCAGGAACAGGTCGGACACGCGCAATGCGCGCCGCGCGACCTTGTCTTCATACGCCGGGCCGATGCCGCGGCCGGTGGTGCCGATGGCGCCGGAACCCCGCGCTTTTTCCCGGGCCACGTCGAGTGCGACGTGCGACGGCAGGATCAGGGGACAACCGGGACTGACCTTGAGTCTCTCGAAGACCGGCACGCCGTTCGCGGCGAGCGCGTTGGCTTCCGCCACCAGCGCATCGAGTGACAGCACCACGCCATTGCCGATGAGGCAGCTGACGCCGTCACGCAGGATGCCGGAGGGAATCAGGTGCAGCACCGTCTTCTTGCCGCCGATGACCAGCGTGTGCCCCGCGTTGTGACCGCCCTGGAAACGCACGACCGCTTTCGCGCGGTCGGTGAGCAGGTCCACGATCTTGCCCTTGCCCTCATCACCCCACTGGGTGCCAATGACGACGACGTTCTTGCCCATTACGGTTGGTCTCTTGTTGTTGGTCTAAAAGCCCCGCACGGCGAATAGCAGTACCAGGCCGGCGATCATGACGACCAGCCCGACCGTCCGCAGGTGATTGTCACTTAGCATGGCCATCTGCGCCACTATCTGGCGGTATCTGCGCGGACCGACGAACGGCACCATGCCCTCGATGATGAGCACGAGCGCAAGCGCCGTGAAAATCTCGGTCCAGGGCATGCCCGCCGGATTACTCGCCGCCCGACTGGTTCAGGTAACGAAAGAACTCGTTGTTGGGATCGAGCACGAGCAGGTCGTTGGACTTGCCTATGGAGTTCTTGTAAGCGTTGATGCTGCGGTAGAAGGAATAGAACTCGGGGTCCCTCTCGTACGCGTCCGCGTAGATCTCCGCTGCCTGCGCATCGCCGTCACCACGGATCATTTCACTTTCACGGTTCGCATCGGCAAGTATGATCGTGCGCTCGCGGTCCGCCTCGGCGCGGATGCGCTCCGCCTCGGCACGGCCCTGCGCACGGAGTTCCGCCGCGGCGCGGGCGCGTTCCTCGTTCATCTGCGCGTACACGGCGTTCTTGACCTCGTCCATGAGCTCGACCTGTTTTACACGAAAATCGATGAGTTCGACGCCCAGGTCCTCCGCCGTGGTCGCTGCGGTGGCCAGCATGTCGCGCATCAGTTCGGCGCGCTCCGCCGCTATCGCCTCACGGACCGAACGCTTGCCGAACTCGGTCACAACGGCGTTCTTGATGATCTCGCCGAGACGGTCGTTGGCAGCGACCAGGCTGCCGCCCGTCGACGTGTAGAACCGTACCGGGTCGACGATGCGCCACTTGACGAAGAAATCGACCTTGAGTGCCTTTTTATCGGCCGTGAAGACACGATCCGGGCTGTCCTGGATCGTCAGGATGCGGCGCGGGAACTTGCGGATGTTCTGCACCACCGGGATCTTGAAATGCAGTCCCGGCTCGTATCCGGACTCGACGACCTTGCCGAGTTGCAGCTTGATGGCGAGTTCGCGCTCATTGACCGTGAAAAGCGACAGGCCGACGGCAACTGCAACCAGTCCGAGCACAACCAGCACGCGGAACATTGCATTACTCATTGCCGCGTCCTCCTTTCACGATTCTCCATCTCGATGCGTTTCTCCGGAGACGTCGTGCGCGACTGCTCCGTCAGGCGATCGATGTCCTGCACGGTCTGGCGCTGGCCCTCGATCAGCTTGTCGATCGGGAGGTACAGCAGGTTGCCGCTGCCGTCGCTGTCGATCAGCACCTTGTTCGTGCTCCCGTAGACTTCTTCGACGGCCTCGATGTAGAGACGATCGCGCGTTACACGCGGCGCCTTCTGGTACTCGGTGAGCAATGCCTCGAAACGCGCCGCTTGACCTTCCGCATCGCGGACCACCCGGTCCTGGTAGGCTTTTGCATCGAGCACGATGCGCTGCGCGTCACCGCGGGCGCGCGGGATGATGTCGCGCGCGTACTTCTCCGCTTCCAGCCTGAACCGGGCGCTGTCGTTGGTCGCTTTCTGCGTGTCGTTGACCGCCGCCTGCACGTCCTGCGGGTAGTCGAGGTTGATGATGGAGACCGACGTGATATCGATACCCGACTCGTACTGGTCGAGCGTTGACTGCAGGGTCTCCAGCGTGCGCTGTGCGATCTGCTCGCGCTCGCCGGTGACGAGCGTCTCGAGTTCGCTGGTGCCGATGACCTCACGCAGCGCGCTCTCGGTCACGTCCTGCACCGTCGCTTCCGGGTCGACGACCTTGAAGCTGTAGTTCACCGGGTCCGTCAGTCGGTATTGCACGACCATCTGGATGAAGACGTATTGTTCGTCCGCGGTCAGTATCTCGGTGCGGAACGGGAAATTCTGCACCGCGTTCGTGTTGACGACATCGACCGATTCGATTGGGAACGGCAGATGCCAGTGCAGGCCCGGCATCGTCGTTTCGGTGTAAGCGCCGAAACGCTGCACGACGCCGCGCTCCGCCTCGTC
>DATIUU010000221.1:0-2217 GCA_035466635.1 Woeseiaceae bacterium | reverse complement strand
GCTCATGAACACGCGGATATCCTTGCGGTCGGCGATGAAAAAGACCTCGTCGCCGTCCTGGATGACCGTTTCGCCGTCCGGCAGCATAGCCTTGCCGTGCCGGTAGATGGCGGCGATGCGGCCCTCCGTGTTGGGCACGTGGTCCCTGAGCGTCGCGATGCGCTGGCCGACGAGGAGGCCGTCGCGATCGGCAATCACGCCGACGAGTCGCGCGCGGCCGCCGGCGAAGTCGAGCACCTGCGAGGCACCCGGGTAGAGGATGAGCTGCTCGACGTATTCGCACACCAGCTGTTCCGGGCTGATGCCGACGTCGATGGGAATGGCGTCCTGCGCGAACAGCCGCGACGAATTCATGTATTCGGCCGAACGGATACGCGCGATCCTGGTCGGCGTGTGAAACAGCGTGTACGCGACCTGGCACGCGACCATGTTGATCTCGTCCATGTCCGTCAGGGCGACGACGATGTCCGCGTCGTTGGCGCCGGCGCGCTCGAGCACCTCCGGGTAGGCGGCGTGCCCGACGACCGTGCGGATGTCCAGCCGGTCCTGCAGTTCGCGCAGCACGTCGGCACGAACGTCGACGACGGTTACGTCATTCGCCTCTTCGCGCGACAGGTGGTAAGCGGCGGAAGAACCAACCTGACCTGCACCGAGTATTAGAATCTTCATTGTTGTCGACAGGTTTTCGGCGCGACGCAACGTGTCGCAGCAGGGGCGTAAGTCTACATCAGATCGAGATTGGCATAGGACAGAACCAACCCTTTTGTGCCGGCCGTCTCAAAATTGACCTCGACCCGGGCGTGCGCGCCCTGCCCTTCGTAATTGAGGATCACCCCGTCGCCGAACTTGCCGTGGCGGACGCGCTGGCCGAGTCGCACCCCCATCCCGGCGTCGGACGTCCGCCCGGGCGAGCCTGCCGTTCGGGACCGCTGCGGGCGCAGCGGCCGCGACACCTGGACGCGCGGCCGGATCTCCTCCACATCCTCGTCCGGGATCTCGGCGATGAAGCGCGACGGCTGGGAGAAGCTGTCCATGCCGTGGAGGCGCCGCTGCTCGGCGTAGGTCACGTACAGGGCCTGCTTTGCGCGCGTGATGCCGACGTAGCAGAGGCGTCGTTCTTCCTCCAGGCCGTTCGGGTCCGCGATCGAACGCTGGTGCGGAAACAACCCGTCTTCCATGCCACACAGGAACACGAGGGGGAATTCGAGGCCTTTCGCCGAGTGCATCGTCATCAGCTGCACGCAGTCTTCCCAGGCCTCGGCCTGGCCCTCGCCCGCCTCGAGCGCCGCATGCGACAGGAACTCGTCGAGCGGCGACATCTCCTCTGCCGGGTCCGGCTCGAAGCTCTTCGCCGCGCTGACCAGTTCCATGAGGTTCTCGAGCTTCGTTTCGCCGCGTTCGCCCTTGTCGTTCCTGAACATCTCCACGAGCCCGCTGGCATGGATCACGTGGTCGACCTTGTCCTGCAGGTCGAGGCCGGTCGTCTCGCGCGCCATGCGTTCGACCAGGGTCATGAACGCCAGCACCGCATTGGCGGCACGCCCCGCCAGCTCGTCGCTCGCGACCGCGCCGGCGGCGCGCCACATCGTGCAGCTGTTGGCCCGTGCATAGGCGCGCATGATCTCGACGGTGCGGGCACCGATGCCGCGCGTCGGCCGGTTGACGATGCGTTCGAACGACGCGTCGTCCTCGCGATGCGAGATCAGGCGCAGGTAGGCGAGCGCGTCCTTGATCTCCGCACGCTCGAAAAATCGCAGGCCGCCGTAGACCCGGTACGGCATGCCGGCATTGATGAG
Organism: Woeseiaceae bacterium; assembly: GCA_035466635.1. GTDB lineage: Bacteria > Pseudomonadota > Gammaproteobacteria > Steroidobacterales > Woeseiaceae > UBA1847. Next base: position 421 of record DATIUU010000221.1, on the reverse strand, counting down.
GCTTTCCTCGAGCACGCGGGACTGGGCGTTGGAGCGATACAGCACCGCGGCGTCGGCGCGTGCGTTGCCCTGGTCTATCCAGTCGCGCAGGCGACCGATGACGAAGTCCGCTTCGTCACGCTCGTTGTATGCGGCGTAGAGCCGGATGGGTTCGCCCGTGGCGCCCTCGGTCCACAGGTTCTTGCCCATGCGTTCGGCGTTGTTCGCGATGACCGCGTTGGCAGCGTTGAGGATCGTGGCCGTGGAGCGGTAGTTCTGTTCCAGCTTCACCACGTTTGCGTTGGGGAAGTCGCGCTGGAAGCGGTGGATGTGCTCGACGCGCGCGCCCCGCCAGCGGTAGATCGACTGGTCGTCGTCACCGACGACGAAGGGGATGGCCGCATTCTCCCCCGCCAGCAGCCGCAGCCATGCGTACTGGATC
>DATIUU010000220.1:0-10166 GCA_035466635.1 Woeseiaceae bacterium | reverse complement strand
CCTCGTCGGCCAGGCTGCGCAGCAGGCGCGAGAGGGTCTCCGGCTTGATGGACAGGCGCGACGCGATGACGTGGCGCGGCAGTTCGAGGCGCGCGGTGGCCTGGTCGCCGCCAGGCGCGTCGACGATGTGGTCCATGATGTAGCTGGAGAGCCGGTGCCGCGCATTCTGGATCGACAGGTTTTCGATCTCGCGCACCCGCGCGTGCAGGTGCCGCGAGAGATCGGCCAGCAGACGCATGCAGGCATCCCGGTTCGTGCGCAGCATGTCGAGGAAGCCCCGGTTCGGGATCTCGCAGAGCCGCGACGGCTGCAGCGCCTCGGCCGTGACCGGGTACTTGACCTCCAGCATGAAGGTCACGGCTTCGCCGAACGTCCTGCCGGGGTTAACCACCTCGAGGGTCTTCTTGTCGCCCGTCGCGGAGATGAGGCTCAGTTCGATCAGGCCGGTATCGACGAAATAGAAACTGTGCGCCGGGTCGCCGCGATGGAACAGCACCTCGCCCTGGTCCAGTTCCCTGACTTTCATCGCAACCGCGAGCTGCTCGAAATCGGGTTCGTCCAGCCCGGCGAACAGGTAATGGCGTCGAACCGACTCGTACAGGGGTGAATTGCTGTCCATGGGCAGCGAGTCTAGCACCAAGCCATTTCGCAACATCGCAGCTTTCTCCCGCCGGCTCAACCCGATCGGGAGTAGTCTAGTCCGGCCCTGGCGAACGTCCTTGACCTGGATCAATGCGGTCTCGTTCCGGGACACCTACCGTTGACCCTGTTTTCGGCAAACGCAGCATTGGCTGCCCGCAACGAGGTTATCGGAATGTCCAGCCAGCATCGGCGCAATCGGGATCGGCACGCTCCGACGCTGGCGGCCGTTCTTGCCGTGCTGTGTACCTTGAGCGCGCTCGCCGAGGCCCGCGAGAGCGCGGACGCGCGGCCGCAGAGCGACAGCGCGGGCATCGAGGAGATTGTGGTCGTCGCCAACAAGCACGCGCGCTCGCGGCGCGACGTGACGGCCAACGTCACCGTGATCGGCGCCCGCGAATTCCACTTCGAGCTCGCCTCCTCCATGGCCGACGTGTTTCGCTATGCGCCGGGCATCGACTACGAGTCGGACCGCTCCCGGTTCGGCGCCGAGAGCATCAACATCCGCGGCATAGCGGGTAACCGGGTTGCAATCCTCATGGATGGCGTGCCGGTCAGCGACCAGTTCGACGTCGGCAATTTCTCGAACGCCACCCGGGACCTCGTCAATGCCGGCTTCGTTGACCAGGTCGAAGTGCTGCACGGCCCGGCATCGGCCGTTTACGGCAGCTCTGCCATCGGCGGCGTGGTCACCCTGAAGACGGTCGATCCCCGGGGTTTGACGCTGTCGCGAAACCACGCCGGCAAGCTCTACTCGAGCGGCCGCGACGATAACGCCAGCCTGTCGGCCACCGCCATGCACGCCGTTGCGTCCGATTCGTTTGCCGTGCTGGCCGGCGTCTCCGCGAGCGCCGGGCACGAGTTCGAATCCGCGGCTGCCGACACCCAGCTCGACCAGCGCGAATTCGCCAGCCGCTCGGCGCTGCTCAAGCTCGTTGCCGACGACGCCCGCGGCAACAGCTGGCAGGCGACGGTCTACCACAGGGACGGTGAAGTGCAGTCCGATGCCCGCTCGCTGCTGGGCAGCGGCCGGTTCCGAAGCACGACCGCGCTGCAGGGGGACGACGACTACGCCACGGATATCATCACCGCCGAGTACCGCTTTTCGAGTGACGGCGGTGCCGCCGACGACGGCCTGGTGCGGGCCTGGTTCCAGGGTTCCGATGTCACGCAGAGAACCCGCGACGAGCGGGCGCTGGCGACGCGCCAGGTCGCGATCGACCGCCTGTTCGTCTTCGAACAAGACGCAGTCGGAATTGAAGCGAACCTGCAAAAGACCGTCGTTACCGGCGAGATCGATCGCCGCCTGGTCTACGGCTTCGAAGCCCGGCGCCGCGAAACAGCGGAGTACCGGGACGGCACGGAGACGGGTCTGCTCGATGACGAGCGGACCAACATCCTGCTCGGCGAGGAATTTCCACTGCGCGACTTTCCGCTCAGCCGGACGGACGAGCTGGGCGCGTTCATCGAAGACACCGTAAGCCTGGGCCGCTGGTCGCTGACGGCCGCGCTGCGCGCCGACCACTACGAAATGCGGCCGACCGTGGACGCGATGTACGCCGGGGACTACCCGTTCGCCGAGCCCGTATCCATTGCCGAGTTCGAGCTGTCGCCCAAGGCCGGCGTCATCTATCACCTGGGCCCGGCGGCCGAGATCTACCTGCAGTTCGCGCGCGGCTTTCGCGCCCCACCCTACGAAGATGCCAACATCAGCCTGGAGCTGCCGCTGTTCAACATCCGCGCGGTGCCGAATGCGGAGCTGCGCTCGGAGAAGTCGGACGGTTTCGACCTCGGGGCGCGCTGGCGGGGAACCCGCGGCAATGCTTACGTTTCGGTCTTCCGCACCGAGTACAGGGACTTCATCGAATCGAAGGTGCGTCTCGGGCTCGATCCGGAAAGCGGCCGGATCCTGTTCCAGTCGCAGAATATTGCCGCCGCGGTCATCGAGGGCATCGAGGCCGGCGCAACGCTCGAACTTGCCGCCATCGCCGAGGGGCTCACCTTCGATGGCGGCCTCTTCATTGCCCGCAGCGAAAACCACGACAACGGCGAACCACTGAATTCGGTGGGCCCGCGGCAGGCCGTGGCCGGCGTCAGCTGGCAATCACCGGGAGGCGGCCTGCAGGCCTCGCTGCGCGGCACCTTTACCGACGACTGGAGCGCGCGGGACGAGTCCGCCGGCGAATTATTCGAGCCGCCGGGCCACGCAGTGTTCGACCTGTATCTGGCCTGGCGCGTCAATCGCACGCTGACGCTGCGAGCCGGCGCGCTGAACCTCGCTGACAAGACTTACTGGGCCTGGACCGACGTGCGCGGCCTCTCGCCCGATGATCCCGTGATTCCTTACCTGTCGCATCCGGGCCGCAGTTATTCGATTGGCCTCGAGATGACCTGGTAGCGCATCACACGCATCACCAACTCAGGAGCAACAAGACAATGAGACTTGCAAAGCCATTCAGGCAACTGGCCGCCGCCCTGGCCGGGTCGCTGCTGATCGCCGCTTGTTCACAAGCCGACGAGCCCGCGGCGACCGCGCAGGTGCATGCCGCGGAGACCGCGGCCGGTTCGTTCGACGAACTGATGACGGCGGGCAAAGGCATCTACGAAGCCAATTGCGGTGCCTGCCACCAGCCGAACGGCAAGGGACTGCCGGGCGCGTTCCCGCCGCTCGCCGGGTCCGATTACCTGCAGCGCGACCGCGAGGAGATACTCGCCGTCGCGCTGTTCGGCCTGTCCGGGCCGATCACCGTCAACGATCAGGACTACAACGGTGTCATGCCGAGCATGGGGCACCTGAAAGACGAAGACCTCGCCGCGGCACTCACCTACGTGTTCAATGCCTGGGGCAACTCGCTGGCGGCAGTCAGCCCCGCCGAAGTCGCTGCCCTGCGCGTCAAGCTCGGACAGCAGGACCGGGCCAAGGGGCAGCCGCATACAGGGGCTTCGGAGAGCGAATTGCGTTACTCGGGCGCGCCGCTAACAATACCGGGCGAAGAGGCTGGCCGCCCGCAGGATGCGGGCCCTGTGCTCAAAGACGAGGAGTTTGCCGCCGCTACCCAGCTGTACTTCGAGCGCTGCGCCGGCTGCCATGGCGTGCTCCGCAAGGGCGCGACGGGTAAGCCGCTGACGCCGGACATTACGCGCGAGCGCGGCACGGAATATCTCAAGGCGTTGATCACCTACGGTTCGCCTGCCGGCATGCCGAACTGGGGCACCTCCGGCGAACTCAGCCCCGAGCAGGTCGACGTCATGGCGCGCTTCCTGCAGCAGGAGCCGCCCTCGCCGCCCGAGTTCGGCCTGGCGGACATAAAGGCGACGTGGAAGGTCCTGGTCGCACCGCAGGACCGCCCGAAACAACCGCAGCACGATCGTGACATCGACAACTTTTTCTCGGTCACGCTGCGTGACAGCGGCCAGGTCGCGATCATTGACGGCGACACCAAGGAAATCGTCAATGTGCTGCCAACGGGTTATGCGGTGCACATCTCCCGCCCGTCGGCCTCCGGCCGCTACGTCTACACGATCGGCCGCGACGCCAAGGTGGACATGATCGATCTGTGGATGGACCCGCCGCAGATCGTGGCGGAACTCAAGATCGGGCTCGAAGCGAGGTCCGTCGAGACCTCCAAGTACAAGGGCTACGAGGACAGGTACGCGATTGCCGGCGCTTACTGGCCACCACAGTTCGTCATCATGGACGGCGATACCCTGGAGCCGATCAAGGTGGTCTCCACCCGCGGGATGACGGTCGATACGCAGGAATATCACCCGGAGCCGCGGGTCGCCGCGATCGTGGCCTCGCACGAACATCCCGAGTTCATCGTCAACGTCAAGGAGACCGGGCATATCCTGCTGGTCAACTACAGCGACATCGACAATCTCACGATCACGGACATCGGTGCCGCACGATTCCTGCACGACGGTGGCTGGGACCGCAGCAAGCGCTACTTCCTCACGGCGGCGAACCAGTCCGATAAGATCGCCGTCGTCGATTCGCGCGAACGCGAACTGGAAGCGCTCGTCGACGTGGACAAGATCCCGCATCCCGGGCGCGGCGCCAATCTCGACGACCCCGACTTCGGGCCGGTCTGGGTAACCAGCGCACTCGGCAACGACAAGGTGACGTTCCTCGGTACCGACCCCGAAGGCCATCCCGAGCATGCCTGGAAAGTGGTGCGTGTGCTTCACGGCCAGGGCGGCGGATCGCTGTTCGTGAAGTCGCATCCCGCATCGAAGAACCTGTGGGTGGATTCACCCCTGAATCCCGACGAAGCGATCAGCCAGAGCGTCGCCGTGTTCGACATCGACAACCTCGATGCCGGCTACAAAGTGCTGCCGATTGCGGCGTGGGCGAATCTCGGTCCGGGACCGAAGCGGGTCGTGCAGCCCGAATACAACAAGGCGGGCGACGAAGTCTGGTTCTCGGTGTGGAGCGGCCAGGAGGAAGAATCGGCCATCGTCGTGGTGGACGACAAGACCCGCAAGCTGAAGCACGTGATCAAGGGCCCCGAAGTCATCACTCCGACGGGCAAATTCAACGTTCACAACACGGTCGAGGACGTCTACTGACGACCGCCTCCGGAGGCCGCGTGCCGCGGCCTCCGGCGCTGTTACATCGACGCCGGCAGGTGGCCTTCCTTGACGTACAGCAACGCGCCTTCGTCGAGCGTGTACGGCGCATGCCGGCTGCCGTCCGGGTAACGGACCCAACTGCCCCGCGGGTAATGCCCCGCCGCGTCGTGGAAGGCACCGTCGAGGACGAGGATCTCCTCGCCGCCGGCATGTACGTGCTCCGGGTAGGCGGTATCCGGCGCCCACCGCAGGAGGAAGACATTCTCCGCGCCGTGGCGATGCAAGGGCTGTATCTCCATACCGGGGATGCGGCCGGCGATCCAGCCTCCCTTGCCGGTATCGACCGCGAGCACTGCCGCGTCACCGGCGTCGAACTGGTGCAGCTTCACGAATAGCGTCGCACCGGCGCTGCCGATGCGCGGGCTGTGCCGCGTGCCGACCGGGTTGCGCAGGTAGTACCCCGCGGGATAGCGGCCGTGTTCGTCGCCGAACTCGCCGTCGAGTACGAGGATCTCCTCGCCGCCGCCGTGCTCGTGCGCCGGGAAGCGGCTGTTCGGCGCGTAGCGCACGAGCGACGTTGCGCGCGCGACTTCGTCGCCAATACGGTCGAGCATCATGCGCTCGACACCGGGCGCCGGCGACGCGACCCATTCGTACCGGTCCGGCGTCACCGCGGCGTGCTCGCGGAAATCCGCCCGCACGCGCATGCCTTATTGCCCGTCGTCCCCGGCGAGGCGCTCCTGCACGACACTTTCGAGCCCGGTGAGCCCGCCTTCGCGCCCCAGCGCCAGCGCGCTCTCGTCATCCGCGCCGTCGAGGCTGGCGCGCAAGGCCAGCAAGGCGCCGACGCGATTACCGCTGCCGCAATGGACGAGCACCGGCCCCGGGTATTCCTGCAACAACGCGTCGAGCTTGCGCGCATTCTCGAAGGAAATGGCGTCGCCGTTCTCTATCGGCAGGGTCACGTAATGCAGCCCCAGTTCCTCGAGCAGCGCCGCTTCGTCGAAGCCGCGGTCCTCGCCCTCGCCCCGCAGGTCGATCACCGTGGCGTACCCGGCGTCCGCGAACACCTCGAAGGCCGCCGCATCCGGCTGCCCGGCGGAAGTGATGCCGTTGACCGGCGACACCGTCCCGAGTTCGACGACCTTCGCCAGGTCGACCTTGAGACTGCTGACCGGCCCGAAGTCCGTGTCATCGGCGGCAACGCCGAAGGCGAACATGATGATTGCCAAAGCACTGATGTGTCTGAGCACGTTTATTCCTCTTTGCATTAGTTTGTCCGTCCGTCCGCGATCAATCCGCGAGGCTCATATCCGAGTCGATCTCGATACCACGCCCGGTGAATGTTACGTCAACCGCCAGGCGCTCGTAGAATTCGGCGGCCGCGGCGAGAATGTCGGATACGGCCTTGCGCATTTCCTCCGACATTTCCTCGTCGTCGCTCGCGCGCATGGCATCGCCGAGGAAGCTGTAGTACTGCTTGCCGTCGAGGCCCATGCTGAGGAAAGGCGGCGGCGACCCGCTGTCGGCCCCGAGCAGCGCCGGTAACAGCGTCTCGGCATCGTCGCTGACCGACAATGCGATCGCCGAATCTGCCAACGCGACCCAGGCTTGCCGGGTACCGGATCCCGCATCCGGCAACTGGAACGAATGGGCCTTGCCGTCCGGCTCGATGCCGAGCTCGGCGAGCTGCGGGACCAGGGCCTGGCCCAGCGCCAGCAGTCCCTGCGCGTTGTCGATCGCGAGCAGCAAGCTGGCATCGATCGCTTCGGGCGGCTGCCCGGTCGCCGGGTCGAATCCCTGCAGCTCGTTGACGATGGCCAGGAAGCCCTTGAAATCGTAGACCACGGGCGGGACCGGCTGGGCCAGCGCCTGGTCGCGGGCCGCGAGCAGCCCGTCCTGCAGTTCCGACAGGCGCTCACACTCCCACGGATCTTCCTGTAGCGCGGCGACGTGCCTGTCGAAGAAAGACCGCACGGCCTGTATCCTGAGGCTCATGCCGAACGCAAACAGGCCGTCGTAAATCGTTCCGAGGCCCGGCACCGGCGAGACGAAGGTAACAAACTCGGACGCGATGTCATCGCGCAGTTCGATGGCCGCGTGGGACCGGACCTTCTCTGCCGAGACTTCTTCGTAGCCCGTCACGATACGGGGCGCGACCGCCGCGAGTGACTTGAACTCCGCCTTGCAGATGCCGCTCAGGGCGGTCGCGTCGTAGCCGGCCATTTCGAGCAGCAGGGCATCGAGGCCCGCCGGTTCCTCGATGAACGTACCGACGAGGCGCACCGTGTCCACGAGACCGACGTATTCGTGCAGGTAGCCGTACTCGTCCGCAATGGCCTGCAGCTCTCCCGTCTGCGCGATGTTCTTCGCCGGCGGGGTCAGGCCGAGCAGGCTCGCGAGCGCGGCCTCGTCCAGGCCCGCGGGTGCGATCGTGAGCACGAGCTGATCGCCGACCGTGGCGAGGATGGCGCGCACGCCCTCGTCCTCGACGAAACGGTACGGCGTGTCGTTCACCGCGGCAACCGGCAGTTGCTCGCCGGCCGCCACCTCGATCCGCGTAATCGCATCGTCGAACAGGTTCGCATCGGTGAGCGTCACGCGCAGCACCGGGAGCAGCCCGTTGCCATAGAGGACGGCCGTGGATGCCGGCGTAACGCCCGCACCCGCGAGCCCGTCGAGCGACATCAGCGCACGGACCTCCGCAACGACGGTGCGAATTTTCTCCAGGTCCTCGGAATCCACCTCCGCCTCGGCGAAAGCGGCGCCCAGCATCCGGGAATACGCAGCCAGCAGCCGGTCCAGCTTCGGTTCGATCCTGTCCAGAAACTCCGCGGGCGGCGGGGCAAGGATGCCGAACACGTACGGCGTATCCGCAGGAACGTACTGCAACAGCCCGCCCGTATCGGTCAGGGGCGTCACGGCTCTTTTTTCGTCGGCGGACTTGCCACAGGCCGCCACGCCGACCGCGCAGCAGGCGAGCAGGACAAGGTACCGGGCTTTTACTGTTTTCAACATGCTGATCTTCCTGGTTTGGCCAGACAATAGTCGGACGCCGGGCGTCCGGTGCGGTAACACCGACACCGGGCAGGAATAGTAGCGAGGTACGGCGGTCTCGTTAACGTCGACTGGATCGAATGCCGCCTGGGGCGCAGTATACGCACATCCATGATGAATGCCGAGCCGGGGACGATCATTACGCTGCGCAGGGTCGAGGAAGCCGACCTCGACCGCGTGCTGCAGCTCAACGAGGCCGCGGTTCCCGCGGTCAACAGCGTCGGCCTCGCGCAAATGCGCTGGTTCGCCGCCAACGCCGCTTACTTCGGGGTGGCCGTGCGGGACGGTGACGTCGCCGGGTTCCTTATAGGGATGCGCCCCGGCACGCCTTACGCGAGCCCGAATTACCGCTGGTTCTGCGACCGCTACGACGATTTCGGCTACATTGATCGCGTCGCGATCGGCGCAGCTGCGCGCCGGCTCGGACTCGCGACGCGGCTGTACCGGGACTTCGAAGCAAGCCTGCCGCCGAGTGTCGGCATCCTGGCCTGCGAAGTGAACATCGTGCCACCGAACGAATCGTCGATGCGCTTCCACGAAGAGCTCGGCTTTCGCACCGTCGGCACGCAGACACTCGAGGTCGATGCCAAGCAGGTGGCATTGATGGCCCGGGAGCGAAGCGCATGAACGACGCCAGCCGTGAATTCGACGTCATCGTGGTCGGTGCGACCGGTTTCACGGGGGCGCTCGTCGCCGAGTACCTGTGCGATCGTTACGGCATCGATGGCAGCCTCCGCTGGGCCGCGGCGGGCCGCAGCGAGCGGAAGCTCTCGGCCCTGCGGCAGTCGCTCGGACCCGGGGCATCGGCACTGCCGCTGATCGTCGCCGATACGCTGGACGCAGGCTCGATGGGCGAGCTCGCACGGCGTACCCGCGTGGTCCTGACGACCGTCGGTCCCTATGCCCGCTATGGTTCTGAACTCGTCGCCGCCTGCGCGAGGAGCGGCACGCATTATTGCGATCTCGCGGGCGAGGTGCAGTGGATCCGGCGGATGATCGATGCAAACGACGCGACCGCCAGGAACAGCGGCGCCCGCATCGTGCACTGCTGCGGCTTCGATTCGATCCCCATGGATATCGGCGCCTGGTTCCTGCAGCAGGAGGCACGCGAGCGCTACGGCGCTCACTGCGACGCCATCGTCCTGCTGGTCCGGGCCATGAAGGGCGGCGCGAGCGGCGGCACCATGGCCAGCATGATGAACCTGATGCGCGAAGCACGCGCCGACCGCGCCGTCGCGCGCGTGCTGGCGCGCCCCTACAGCCTCAACCCGGACGGTGAGCAACGCGGTCCGGACCGGGGCGACCAGCGGGGTGTCCGTTTCGACGACGACGCGCAAAGCTGGACCGCGCCGTTCATCATGGCGTCCGTCAACACCCGGGTGGTGCGGCGCAGTCACGCGCTGCTCGGCTATCCGTGGGGCAGCGATTTCCGCTACCGCGAGGCGATACGAACCGGCCGCGGCCTGCGCGGCTGGTTGCGTGCGGCGACCGTGACTGCGGGTCTCGGCGGCCTCGTGGGGCTCGCTTCGTTCGCCTGGAGCCGCAGCCTGCTGGAGCGTTTCGTGCTGCCGAAACCCGGCACCGGGCCGGACCGGGAAGCACGCGAGAACGGCTTCTTCGAGCTCGAGCAGATCGGCAGGCTCGCCGACGGCCGCCGCATCACGAGCCGCATCCGCGGCGACCGCGACCCGGGTTACGGCTCCACCTGCAAGATGCTCGCCGAAAGCGCCGTCTGCCTCGCGCACGACGAGCTCGATTGCGAGGGCGGCGTGCTGACGCCGGCGGCTGCGATGGCCGCGCCGCTCCTCGCACGGCTCACGGAGAATGCCGGCCTCGCTTTCGAGATTCTGCCATCCCGCTCGTCGTAGGCGCGCGCCTCGGCGGAGAATCGCGGTTCC
>DATIUU010000219.1:0-7972 GCA_035466635.1 Woeseiaceae bacterium | reverse complement strand
AAGCCGTCGATGCGCTCATCTCGCTCGGCTACAAGCCGCGCGAGGTCCAGAAACTGATTGGCGAACTCGATGTTGACGGCAAGTCGGCGGAGGATATCATCCGGCTCGCATTGCGACAGGTGGCGCTCTAGACCATGACGGGAATCGAACACGATCGGCTGACCAGCGGCGAGCCGAAGCTCGAGGACCGGCAGTTCGACCGCGCCATACGGCCGAAGCTGCTGACGGAGTACGTCGGCCAGCCGGGCGTCAAGCAACAGATGGGCATCTTCATCGAAGCCGCCCGCAAGCGCGGTGAGTCGCTCGATCACGTCCTCATTTTCGGTCCGCCCGGGCTGGGGAAGACCACGCTCGCCCATATCGTCGCCAACGAGATGCGGGTGAACCTGCGGCACACCTCCGGTCCGGTGCTGGAGCGCCCGGGCGACCTCGCAGCGATACTCACCAACCTCGAGCCGAACGACGTGCTGTTCGTCGACGAAATCCACCGGCTGAGCCCGGTCGTCGAGGAGGTGCTGTACCCGGCGATGGAGGATTTCCAGCTCGACATCATGATCGGCGAGGGACCGGCCGCGCGTTCCATCAAGCTGGACCTGCAGCCGTTCACGCTGGTGGGGGCGACGACGCGCGCGGGACTGCTCACGTCGCCGCTGCGCGACCGCTTCGGCATCGTGCAGCGGCTGGAGTTCTATTCCGAGGACGAGCTCGAGGCCATCGCGCGGCGCTCCGCCGAGATACTGCAGCTGCCCCTCGAGGATGAAGGCGCGCGGCAGATCGCAAAGCGTGCTCGCGGCACGCCGCGCATCGCGAACCGCCTGCTGCGCCGGGTGCGCGACTATGCCGAGGTGGAGGCGGACGGCGTCGTCACCGGTGCCGTCGCCAGCAGCGCCATGGACATGCTGCAGGTCGACCCGCACGGATTCGACGCGATGGACCGGCGCCTGTTGCGCACCATCATCGACAAGTTCGACGGCGGCCCGGTGGGCATCGACAGCCTTGCCGCGGCCATCGGCGAGGAGCGCGGCACGATCGAGGACGTCCTGGAGCCGTACCTGATCCAGCAGGGGTTCATGATGCGTACCGCGCGCGGCCGCGTCGCGACGAAAAACGCCTACCTGCACTTCGGCCTGAAGCCGCCGGCGGCCGAGGCGCCGCCCGAATTGCCGTTATTCGACAGGGAATGAACCGCCCATGGCAGATGCAACAGCGACAAAACCCTTCGCATGGCGCGTGCGCGTTTATTACGAAGACACCGACGCGCAGGGCGTCGTGTACTACGCCAACTATTTCCGCTTCATGGAGCGCGCACGCACGGAATGGCTGCGCGCCCTGGGCGTCAACCAGGAACGCATGCTGAACGAAGACCGGCGCATGTTCGTCGTCACCCGCACGGAGCTCGACTTCATCGTGCCCGCGCGGTTCAACGACGAGTTGATCGTCACGGCACGGCTCGCGGGCCTGGGCCGCGCCACCTTCGACATCGAGCAGGTGATTTATCGCGACAGCCTCGACGGCACGGTTTGCTGCCGGGGCGGTGTCCGTGCCGCTTTTCTGAATGCCGACACACTGAAACCGCAGCGTGTGCCGGCGTCGCTATTCGAGGAAAATCCATCATGACAGCTGACCTATCGGTCATCGGCCTGCTGCTGCAGGCCAGTATCCCGGTCAAGATCGTAATGATCCTGCTGATACTCGCGTCGCTCGTTTCGTGGACGATCATCTTCACGAAGCGGCGGCTGATCCGTCGCACGCGGTCGGCTTCCGACGATTTCGAAGCGTCGTTCTGGTCGGGCGGCGACCTCAACACGCTGTACCAGAGCGCCTCCAGGAAGAAGGGCGGCACGCTCGGCATGGCGAGCATTTTCGAAAGCGGCTTCCGCGAGTTCAACCGCGGCCTGCAGGGCGGCCAGACCAATCCCGACAAGCTGATCGAGGAGTGCCGCCGCGCGATGCACGTCTCGCAGATGCGCGAAGTGGACCGCCTCGAGCAGGGCCTCGCGCCGCTCGCGACGATCGGCTCGACGAGCCCTTACGTCGGCCTGTTCGGCACGGTCTGGGGCATCATGAGTGCCTTCATGGAGATCGGCAACATGCAGTCCGCGACGCTCGCCACCGTGGCGCCGCCGATCGCCGAGGCCCTGATCGCGACGGCGATGGGACTGTTCGCCGCGATCCCGGCCGTCATCGCCTACAACCACTACGCGGACAAGGTGGTGCGGCTCGAGTACCGCTACGACGGCTTCATGGAAGAGTTCTCGAGCATCCTGCATCGCCACGCGCGCTCCAAGTTGAGGTAAGCCGATGCCTACGCCGCTGCAAAAACGCAAGCTCATGGGCGAGATCAACGTCGTGCCGTACATCGACGTCATGCTGGTGCTGCTCGTCATCTTCATGGTCACGGCGCCGCTGCTGACGCAGGGCATCGAGGTCGACCTGCCGAAAGCCGCCGCGCAGCCCATCCAGGACGTGCCCAACACGCCGCCGCTGGTACTCAGCGTCGACAAGGAGGGCAACCTCTACATCAATGTCGGCGACGACGAGGACCAGCCCACGACAGGCGAGGAAGTCATCCGCCGCGTCGGTATCGTGCTGCGCACGAGTCCCGAGACCCAGATCCTCGTGAAGGCCGATCGCGCCGTGCCGTACGGCAACGTGGTCGGGGCGATGGTCGTGCTGCAACAAGGCGGTGCGGAGAGTATCGGCTTCGTCACGGACCCGCTGGACACCTACCCGATTCCCGAGTAGCGCGTGATCCAGGATCGCCACAATATCGTTCCCATGTTCATGGCGGTGCTGCTGCACGCCATGATCGGGGCGTCGATGTTTCTCGCGTTCGACTTCACGACGCGCAAGCCGCCGCCGATGCCGTTGGTGATCAAGGGCACGCTCGTCGCGGACAGCACGGTGCTGCCGCCGCCGGCGGTGAAGAAGCCGGAGCCGGAGCCGCCGCCGGTCGTCGAAGAGGAACCGCCGCCGGTCGTTGACACGGCCGCGGAAGAGCAGGCGCGGCTGGCCGCCGAGGAGGCCAAGCGGCAGCAGGATGCGCTCGTCGAGCGGCAGCGGCTCGAGGAGCTCAGGCGCCAGCAGGAGGCCGAGGAGCGGCGCAAGCGCGAAGAGGCGGAGCGGCGCAAGCGCGAGGACGGGGCCCGCCGCAAGCGCGAGCAGGAGGCCGAGCTCGAGCGCAAGCGGCAGGAGGCCGAGCTCGAGCGGCAGCGCGAGATCGAACGGCAGCGCGCGGAAAACGAGCGCAAGCGGCGCGAAGCGGAAGAGGCCGCGCTGCAGAGCGCCGTCGACGAGGAAGCGGCGCGCATGGCGGCCATGAATTCCACCGAGATGGCCGCCTACCAGTTCGCGCTGCAGCAGAAAGTCCTGCGCAACTGGGCGCGCCCGGCCAGCGCGCAGGCCGGGCTGGACTGCCTGGTACAGGTGCGGCAGTCGGCAACGGGCGAGGTCATTTCGGCGCGGGTGGTAAGCTGTAACGGTGACGCGGCGGTCGAACGATCGATCGAGGCCGCTGTCTACAAGGCGTCGCCGTTGCCGTTGCCGGACAATCGGCTGTTATTCGACCCGAACTTGCGCTTTCGCTTCATACCTGAACAATAGCCCGCCAATGACGGAGGAAGACGTTCATCGTGCCTAGAAATGCAATTATCGCGGGATTCGCGGCGTGCCTGTTCGCGGGCAGCGCCTTTGCTGACATCACGGTCGAAATCACGAAGGGCGGCGTGGCCCGCACGCCCGTCGCGATTGTGCCCTTCGGCTGGTCCGGCCAGTCGGCCGACATGCCGCTCGATATCGCCGAGGTCATCGCGGCCGACCTGCGCCGCAGCGGGCGCTTCGAGCCGATTCCCGAGCAGAACATGCTGCAGAAGCCGACCACGGGGGCGGAACTCGACTTCGACGACTGGTCCTTCGTGAAAGCCGAGGCGGTGGTGGTCGGCCGGGTCGTGCAGACGGGGGAGAACGCCTACGACGTGAGCTTCCAGCTGTTCGACGTGTTCCGTCGCGAGCAGCTCGTCGGCTACCGCATCCCGGCAAGCCGCGGCACGATGCGCATCGTCGCGCACCGCGCGGCCGACATGATCTACGAGAAGCTCACGGGCATCAAAGGCGTGTTCGCGACCAAGGTGGCGTTCATCACCGCGGAACGCAATTCGCAGGGACAGACCTTCCGCCTCGTCGTTGCGGACCAGGACGGCTTCAACGAGACCGTCGTCATGCAGAGCAAGGACCCGATCATGTCGCCGGCCTGGTCGCCGGACAGCCGGCGACTCGCGTACGTCTCGTTCGAGAACGACCGCTCGTCGGTGTGGGTGCAGACGCTGCGTACCGGCAACCGCATCCAGGTGTCCAACAAGCCCGGGATCAACGGCGCCCCCTCGTTTTCGCCGGACGGCCGGCAGCTGGCCCTGACTCTCGGCGGCCTCGACGGCAACCTGGACATCCACGTGCTGGACCTGTCGACGCGGCAGACGCGGCGCCTGACGACGCACCGTGCGATCGACACGGAAAGCAGCTGGTCGCCCGACGGCCGCTACATCTACTTCACCTCCGATCGCAGCGGCGGACCGCAGGTTTACCGGGTCCCGGCCGCCGGCGGCACACCCGAGCGCGTGACCTTCGAGGGGAGTTATAATGCGCGGCCACGGCTGTCGGAGGACGGCAAGCGCCTTGCGATGGTGCATCTCGATCGCGGCAACTACCGCATCGCGGTGATGGATCTCAAGAGCAAGGAGCTGCTCGTCGTCTCCGCGGGACAACAGGACGAGTCGCCGAGTTTTGCGCCGAACAGCGATACGCTGATCTATGCAACGCGCCAGGCGAAGAACGGCGTGCTCGAGACCGTGACGGCCGACGGACTGATTCGCCAGCGCGTCAGTTCCGGGCAGGGCGACGTGCGGGAACCGGTATGGTCACCGTTCCCGCGGTACTAGGTATTGATAGGTTACTTAAGAAAAAGGCAGTAACCTATTGTTTTAAATTAATTCCGATCTGGCCGGAATCAACCACTTCGCAAAGGACGACAACATGCTCAATTACAAACTGGCTGCTACCACGCTGATGCTCGCGCTGCTCGTCGGCTGCGCGTCGAACAAGGTGCCCGACCCGGAGCCCGGCGACGAGACCTACAGCCCGGCTGGCGGCGGCGCGGATACCGACGTTTACGGCGACGACCCGCTGGGCGGCGGCGCGGCGCTCGACGACGACTACACGGCGGGCGAACTCGCGCACGTCATCCTGTTCGACTTCGACTCGTCCGAAGTGCGCGCGGACTTCACCGATATCGTCGCGCGCCATGCGCTGATCCTGGCCAATGACCCGGCCGTGCGCGTGCGGCTCGAGGGCCATGCCGACGAGCGCGGCTCGCGCGAATACAACATCGGCCTCGGCGAGCGCCGCGCGCAGTCGGTGCGCCGCATGCTCATGATCCAGGGCGCCTCGGCCGCGCAGATTGCGACGGTGAGCTTCGGCGAGGAGCGACCGGTGGCGCTGGGCAGCGACGAGGAGTCCTGGGCACAAAACCGCCGCGTCGAGATCAAATACACCAACTAGAACCACGGGTGGTCGAATCGTGAAAGGCAGTCGTATCCTCGCAGTCGTGCCGGCGGCCCTGGTGATGTCCGGGTGCCTGGCCGTCACGCCGCCGGCCGAAGACCCGGTGCTGATCAAGCTCGAGGCGCTGGACCGGCGCCTGCAGGCGATCGAGCGCGTCGTACAGAACCAGAGCCTGGTGACAATGACCCAGCAGCTGGGGACGCTCGAGCGGCGTGTCGATGAGCTGCAGGGCAGTGCCGAGGAAATCGAGTACAACGCGTCGACCACCTACGAGCGCCAGCGCGAGCTGTATGCCGACCTCGACGCCCGCATCCAGGGCCTCGAGAGCAAGCTGCAGGCACATGGGTCGGTCAGCGTGCTCGAAGGCGGGCCGCTGCCACCGGGGCAATTGCCGGTGCCGGGCGGTTCGGATCGGGACAACTACCAGGCGGCGTTCGAGCTGCTCAAGGAGCAGCGCTACGAACCGGCGGCACAGGCGTTCAGGCAGTTCCTGACGACCTACCCGGACAGCGAACTGGCCGACAATGCCCAGTACTGGCTGGCCGAGTCCTACTACGTCACGCAGAAGTTCGAGCAGGCGCTGTCGTCGTTCCAGGCCGTGATCAACGATTACCCGCGCTCGCGCAAGGTGCCCGACGCATTGCTGAAGATGGGCTATTGCAACTACGAGCTGGAACGCTGGGACGCGGCGCGCTCGGCGCTGTCCAAGGTGCAGGCGGATTACCCGGAGACGACCGCCGCGCGGCTCGCCGGGCAGCGCCTCGAGCGCATGGGGTCCGAGGGCGTCTGACGGCGCATTGCTTGTCATTTCGCGGCTTTGCGGTATTATGCGCGGCCTCGCGGCCCGAGCCCGTGTCGCCAGCACGCCGGGGGTATAGCTCAGTCGGTAGAGCATCGGCCTTTTAAGCCGCTGGTCCTAGGTTCGAATCCTAGTGCCCCCACCATTCTCTTCGGGTGTATTCCGGTCACAGGGTTTACACCGTGTTTCCCACACAGCGTCGACACGTCGTCCGGCGCCGACGGCCGATGCGCCGGTCGCGGACCGCCGCCAGAGGTCCGCGTCCCCTTTTTGCACGGCATTTTCGTTTCAGATAAAACAGGCGACGGCGTCGAAAACTGCCGTTATCATGCAGCGTTTTGCGTACAGGGCGCACGGGCAATTGTCGAAAGATCGCTGGAAAATTCACAAGTTCGGGGGCTCGAGCCTCGCGGACGCAGACTGTTTCACTCGCGTAGCCGGCCTCATGCTGGAGCGGCCTGCAAAGCGGCTCGGGGTCGTCGTCTCCGCCATGGGGGGCATGACCGACGCGTTGCTGAACCTCGCCAGCCAGGCCGAGCGTGACGACAGCGGCTACGAGGCCGCCCTCAACGCCATCGGCGAGCGTTATGCGCAAACCGCAAAGGCGCTGCTGCGGGGCGAGGCGCTTGTGCAGGTTCTCGATAATTGGGGGCAGGATGCCGAGGACATCCGCGACGTACTGAAGGCGGTCGCGCTCGTTCGCTCGGCGCCGCAGAGAAGCCGTGACATCGTCGCCGGCTACGGCGAGATCTGGTCCGCACGCCTGCTGGCCGCGCTGTTCGGGCAACTTGCGCCCGACCGCGGCGGCAGCTGGGTCGATGCGAGAAAAGTCATCACGGTCCGCCAGACCGAACTCGGGCCCACGGTGCTGTGGGATACCTCGCGGGAGAATTTCGCCAGGGCCGTGCCGGCCGATTTTGCCGGGATCGCGGTCATGACCGGGTTCATCGCCACGGACGAGGCGGGCCTGCAGACGACGCTCGGCCGCAATGGCAGCGATTTTTCGGCGGCGATTTTCGCGGCGCTCGCCAGCGCCTGCGAGCTCAGTATCTGGACGGACGTCGACGGTGTCATGAGTGCCGATCCGAACCGCGTGCCCGAGGCGCGTGTCATCGAGCAGCTCACCTACAACGAGGCGATGGAGCTGGCGTATTTCGGCGCCAAGGTCATCCATCCTCAGACACTGGGGCCGGTAATCGACAACGAGATCCCGGTGTTCATCCGCAACAGCCGCAACCCGGGTCATCCGGGCAGCCGCATCGCGGCGGACGCAGCGGTCGGGGACAGCATCAAGGGGATCACGGCGATCGGCGACATGGCGCTGGTCAACCTCGAAGGCGCGGGCATGATCGGCGTGCCGGGAACCGCGGATCGCCTGTTCGGAGCACTCAAGAGCGCCGGCGTGTCGGTGACGCTGATCTCGCAGGCCAGTTCCGAGCATTCGATCTGCATCGCGGTGCCGCGAGTACTCGCGGAGCGCGCGCGGCAGGTCATCTCGGACGCCTTCGCGGAGGAACTGGCGAGCGGGCAGATCCACCGGGTCGACGTGACCGACTCGCAGAGCATCGTGGCCGTGGTCGGCGACGGCATGGCCGGCACGCCCGGTGTCGCGGCGCG
>DATIUU010000218.1:0-1925 GCA_035466635.1 Woeseiaceae bacterium | reverse complement strand
GCGGCGCACCGTGATCGCGGGGTCGAAGCCGATGACCTTCATGCCGAGTTCCAGCGCTGCGTTCGCCACCTGCACGCCGATGGCGCCGAGCCCGATGACGCCGAGGGTCTTGCCCGGCAGCTCGAAGCCGACGAACTGTTTCTTGCCGGCCTCGACCGCCTTGTTCAGCGCATCACCCGTCTCGGTGAGGCTCTTGACGTATTCGCTGGCGTCGCAGATGTTCCGCGCCGACAGCAGCAGCCCGGCGATGGCGAGTTCCTTCACGGCATTCGCGTTCGCGCCGGGGGCATTGAAGACCGGCACGCCACGGGCCGCCATCCTGTCGACCGGGATATTGTTGGTCCCGGCACCGGCGCGGCCGATGGCCGCGACCGTCGCGGGGATTTCCATGTCGTGCATGTTGAAGGAACGCACGATGATCGCGTCCGGGTGGGCAATCTCGGAAGCCACTTCGTAGCGTTCGCGCGGCAGCCGCCGCAGGCCCGCTACCGCGATGTTGTTCAGCGTCAAAACCTTGTACATGGATTCCTACCCGTTCACTCGTTCGAATTCGCGCATGAAGTCGATCAATGCGTCGACAGCCTCTTCCGGCACCGCGTTGTAAATCGAGGCCCGCATGCCCCCGACGGAGCGATGTCCTTTCAGGTTCGCGAGCCCGGCGGCGGCCGCTTCCGCGAGGAAGCGGGCATCGAGGGACGCGTCAGCGAGCACGAACGGCACGTTCATCCAGGAGCGGCAGTCCTTCTGCACGGGGTTCGAGTAGAACCCGGAGCCGTCGATCGCCGCATAGAGCTTGCCGGCTTTGCGCGCATTGACCTCGGCCATTGCGTCGAGCCCGCCGCGCTCCTTGAGGTAACGGAACACCAGGTCCGCCACGTACCACGCGAAGGTGGGCGGCGTGTTGGTCATCGAGCCGGACTCGGCGTAGGCGCGCCAGGTCATCAGGTGCGGCAGGCTCAACGGGGCCTTTTGCAGCAGATCATTGCGGACGATCACCACGGTGATGCCCGCCGGGCCGATGTTCTTCTGTGCTCCGGCATAGATGACGCCGTAGCGGCTGACATCGATCGGGCGCGACAGGATCGTGCTCGACATGTCCGCAACGATCGGCGTGTCGCCCGACGGCACGAAATGGAACTCCACGCCGGCGATGGTCTCGTTGGGCGTGATGTGCAGGTACGCGGCATCGTCGCTGCGCTGCCAGGACGCTTCCTCGGGGATATAGCTGAAGTTCGCGTCGGAGGCATCGGCCGCCACGTTGACCGCGGCGAACTTGCGGGCTTCGCCGGCCGCTTTCTTGCCCCAGCTGCCCGTGACCACGTAGTCGACCTTGTCGCCGGCGCTGGCGAGGTTCATCGGCACCATGGACATCTGCAGCGTGGCGCCGCCCTGCGTGAACAGGACGCTGTAGTCGTCCGGGATGCCCAGCAGCTCGCGCAGATTGGCTTCCGCACGTTCGGCGAGTGCCACGAATTCCTTGCTGCGGTGGCTGACCTCCATGACGGTCATCCCGGTCTGCTGCCAGTCGGGGATGTCGTTGCGGATGGTGTCGAGCACTTCGAGCGGGAGCGCAGCCGGGCCGGCGCTGAAATTGTAGACGCGAGACATGTCGCTTTGATCCTTGCGGGTATGCGTTTATGAAGGGTGATTCAAGCGGGTTACAGGCCGCGTATTGTTACGGTTTAGCGCGGCCAATGCACTAGCGGAATCGGCCTGGGCCAATCCCGCGCTATTCCTCGTCCTCGTCGTCGATCGGTTCGATTCGCGCCACGCCGACAAGCCGCTGGCCTTCCTCGACCCGGATCAGGCGCACGCCCTGCGTGTTGCGGCCCAGTACCGAGATGTCGTCGACCGGCGTGCGCACGAGCGTGCCGTTCGAGCTGAAGAGCATGAGCTCGTCCTCCTCGCCCACCAGCACGGCGCCG
>DATIUU010000217.1:0-8917 GCA_035466635.1 Woeseiaceae bacterium | reverse complement strand
AGCACGCCGAGGGTGAATTGCCTGTCCAGCACACCGCCGATGCCGGCGGCGAGAAACAGGGCGTACTCGAATACCAGGATCACGCCCTGGCCCGCTCCCGCGATGATCGCCAGCTGTTGTTTGCGCGTGTCCGCATTGATCGCCGCGGCGAACCCGTGCTGCCAGTGCGCGAGGCGCTGCGCCCCCAGGCCCATTGCATTGACCGCCGGGAAGGCGCGCAACGATTCGATCAGCGAATTGCCGGCCCTGGCCGCCGCGACCACCTGCTCGGTGTTGAGCGCACGTGACCGCGGCAGCAGCGATGCATGCAGCAGCGCGACCAGCAGCACCGCCGTCAGCGATATCGCCGTCAGCAGCCTGCTGTAGACGAGCATCAGCGTGAGCGTCGCGAGCAGCACCACGGCCTGGACGACCAGCTGCAGGCTGGTGTCGGTCAGTGCGACGCGCAACGGCCGCATCGAATCCACCCTGGACATCAGGTCACCGACGGACCGGCGCCCGACCGTGACGGCCGGCAGCCGCTACAGGTGCCGGATGATCAGCGTCGTCGAATCGGTCGCGACGCGCATCCCGGTATAGAGCGCGACGCGCCGCCGCAGCGTATCGATGAGCACCGCCGCCAGCATGACCAGCGCAAGGCCGAAGATGACCCGGTGCAGCCACTGCCGATCCTGGCCGAGCACCACCTCGTCGATCAGCAGCTGCGTGGCGACGGGTGGAGCGAGCGCCAGCAACTGCGTGGCAACGAGCAGGAACAGCATCACCGCGAGGTAGCGCGGCAAGCCGCGAAACGAGCGTACCAGCCCCCGCAGCGACGGCAGCCGCCGCGCCGATTGCACCGGCGTATCGGGTGCCGGCGTGAATTCGACGGCGACGCCCGTGAACGCACGGCCGAACGCCTCCCAGTCGAGCACGCGGCGGCCCGCCGCCGGGTCGTTGACCACGATCCTGCGGCGGCCGACCTTCACGAGCACGACGAAATGGTCGAACTCCCAGTGCAGCAGCGCCGGCAGAGCGAGTCGGCGCGCTTCCGCGAGGCCTACCCGCAGGGGACGGCCGACCATCCCGAGGGAGTCGGCGATGCCGAGCAGCGTGCGCAGGTCGGGCCGCGGCTCGCCGAAGCGCCGCCGCATGGCCGTGAGGTCGAGGTCATGGCCGAGGTGATTGGCGATCATGGTAAGCGCGGCGAGGCCGCACTCCGTCCGCCGCGATTGCAGGATGACCGGGATCCCCATCCTCAGGACCGCACCGGATCCCCGGATACCGAGCGCAGCAGCCAGCGGTAAAGAGGCCAGCGGGCGCGAACGATGTCGGCCTCGAACGACGTCCCGGGCGGCAGCAGCCAGCGCCGCCCGCCCGCCTCGATCGCCGCGTGCATCAGGCGCGCGCGCACGACGAAGGCAGGCCCCGTCAGCGGCACATCCGTATCGATCTCGGCGGGCGGCAGGGCCACCGTCGAGATCGCCGTTACCACCGCGGTCCGGGTACCGAAGAACTGGTGCGGATACGCCTTCAACTGCAGCTCGACGCTCTGCCCCACGGCGACCATGCCGGCGTTGTCCGGACTCAGGAACAGCCGCGCTTCGAGGCGGCTCTGCGGGGCGTACAGCGTCATGACCACGTCGCCGGCCGCCACGTCTTCGCCGGGGCGCACGGCGAGGCCCGAGACGATGCCGCCGCCCGGGGCCGTGATCTCGAGTGCCGATTGCAGCTCGCTCACGGCGATCTGCCGCAGTATGGCTTCCCGCCGCGCGCCGGCCTCCCTGCGCATGGCCGCCAGCGACTCGCCGTCGCGCGCAAGCTGTTGCTCGATCGAAAGGCGCTCGTCCTGCAGGGCCAGCACGCGCTGCCGTGCGGCGAGATTCGCCGCCCTCGACAGCAGGACGGCGGCGGCGCTTTCCGCCACCGCATCCTCGGCAACCGCGTGTGCGGCAGCCAGCTGGCGGACCCTGTCCGCCCGTGCCGCGGCGATGACCGCCTGTTCCTCGCGAAGCCGCGCTTCGGCCCGCGCTGCCCCGATGCGCTCCCCGGTCAACTCAAGCCGCCTGCGGTTGAGGCCTTCGCGCGCGGCAGCCAGCTCGGCCTGCCGTTCGGTCGCCTCTTCGAGCATGCGCAGCTCGCGGTTCAGGGATGCAACGCGGGCGGCGGGTTCGGGCTCCCGGCCCGGCGCGCGCTGCCCCCCGGACAGGCGCAGGATCACCTGGCCCGGCGTTACGCTGTCGCCGTTCGCGACCGGCAGGTATTCGACGCGCCCGGCCCGCGGCGCCTTGACCTTCAGCAGCCCCTCCGGTGGCAGCAGCACGCCGTAGGTCCGGACGCGGTCGGGGATCTCGATCGAAACCACCGCCGCGCCGAGCAACCCGATGGCGAGGGTCGCCGCGCCGATGGCGAACGCGGCCGATGGCGGCATCGCCACCCGTGCAGGCCCGAACCAGCGCTGCCGCCTCGCAGCCACCGCCCGTTCGCGGAACAGCGGCGTGTGCCCCCGGGGTGTGCCTTTGCCCGCGGCGCGGGCGGCGGTTGGATGATCGGCCATGGCGACATGCAAACACCGCGCGGATGCCGCGGCGAGCCCCGATTCCATGCAATTCACGAAATTTTTGCGGCGCCTGCCCGGGTGTGCGATAACCGCAGGTCCTATGCCCGAGACCGCAACAACTACCGATGATTACCTGCAGCGGATCGCGAACACGTCCGTGTACGACGTCGCCCGCGAAACGCCGCTGGAGTTGGCCAAGAACCTCTCCGCGCGCTTACACAACCGCATCTGGCTGAAACGGGAGGACCTGCAGCCCGTCTTCTCGTTCAAGCTGCGCGGCGCCTACAACAAGATCGCCTCGCTGTCCGACGAAGCACTACGGGAGGGAGTGATCTGCAGTTCGGCGGGCAACCATGCCCAGGGTGTCGCACTTGCCGCGAAGCGGCGCGGTGTCCGCGCAGTGATCGTGATGCCCGTCACCACACCTTCGATCAAGGTGGACGCGGTGCGCGCCCTGGGTGGCGAGGTCGTGCTGCACGGCGACACCTACGATGATGCTTACGCGCATGCGAGCGCCTTGCAGGAACAACAGGGGCTCACGTTCATCCACGCGTTCGACGATCCCGACGTCATCGCCGGCCAGGCCACGATCGGGGTCGAAGTCATGCAACAGAGTGGTGGCAAGGTCGACGCCATTTTCGTCCCCATCGGCGGCGGCGGCCTGATCGCCGGCATCGCCGTGTACGTCAAATCGCAGTGGCCCGACGTCCGTGTCATCGGCGTCGAGCCCGACGACTCGGCGGCGATGAAGGCGTCGCTGCAGGCCGGGAAACCCGTCAGGCTGGACCACGTCGGCATCTTCGCGGACGGTGTGGCCGTGCGCCGCGTCGGCGATGAGACCTTTCGGCTCTGCCGGGAATTCGTCGACGAAATCATCACCGTGGATACGGACCACGTCTGCGCAGCGATCCAGGACATATTCGAGGAAACCCGGTCGATCGTCGAACCGGCCGGCGGACTCGCCATCGCGGGCGCGAAGAAGTACATCGCCGACAACGACGTCGAGGGCCAGGACCTGGTCGCCATTTGCTGCGGCGCCAACGTGAACTTCGACCGGCTCCGTCACATCGCGGAGCGGGCGGCCATCGGCGAAGAAAAGGAAATGCTGCTCGCGGTCGAGATACCCGAAGAGCCGGGCAGCTTCCGGCATTTCTGCGAGGTGCTGGGGCGGCGCAGCGTCACCGAGTTCAATTACCGCTACAGCGACTCGGCGAAAGCGCATATCTTCGTCGGGGTCGAACTGCGCCGCGGCCGCGCGGAACGCCGCGAACTGGTGGAGCAACTGCGGGCCGAGGGCTACCCGGTCGAGGATCTGAGCGACAACGAGATGGCGAAGCTGCACGTGCGCCACATGGTCGGCGGACGCTCGCCGAACATTGCCAACGAACGGCTCTACCGTTTCGAATTCCCGGAGCGTCCGGGTGCACTGCTCGATTTCCTGAATGCCATCGGCACCGGCTGGAATATCAGCCTGTTCCACTACCGCAATCACGGCTCCGACTACGGCCGTGTGCTGGCCGGCATCGACGTCCCCGAGCGCGATACCGCCGAACTCGAAACGCACCTCGCGGAACTCGGTTACGCGCACTGGGAAGAAAGCGACAACCCCGCCTTCCGCATCTTCCTCGCCTGACCGGGGCCGCGTCCGCTAACGCCATTTCCCTGGCACGCCGCACCTTATTCCAAATCGTTTGCAACCTTTGTTCGCCCCGGGGCATCTCACTGTCAGGACGGCCGGGAATCGGGGTGTGTCATGAAAGCGAAAACAGCAATCGCTACCGTGTTCGCGCTCGTGCTTGCGGCTGCCGCTGTCTGCGGCGAGCAATACCGCCTGCAGGGAGAAGTGGTCGAGGACGATGGCGCCGCAATCCAGTCGGTGCAGGTCGCCACGAACGAGGTTGACGTAACAAACTGATAATCCCTTATGCTGTTTGTTTCGTACTGACTGGCGGTGGCTCTTGCCACCGCTTTTTTTTGTGCCTCAGCCCCACATGTCCCGCATCCTGGAGGCCACGTCGAGCCGGCGGGCGGAAACGGCTTCGTTCTCCGGCGCCGCCTCGCCGCGGCCATGCCAGCATTGCTGCAGGGTGGCGAGCAGGGCGTCCGTGACGAAGCGGCTACGCGCGCCGTACACGTGCCTGTCGCCATCGCGGCGCTGCTGGGTAACGTGGAAGCGCAGTGGTGCGACCAGTGTCAGCGATTGCCTGGCGCGCGTCATCGCGACATAGAGCAGGCGCCGCTCTTCCTCGATGAGTTTCGGCTCGCCGGCCGCGAACTCCGACGGGAAGTTGCCGTCGGTCACGTTGAGCACGTAGACCGCGTCCCACTCCTGGCCTTTCGCGGAGTGGACGGTCGACAGCACGAGGTAGTCCTCGTCGAGCAGCGGATCGCCCGCAAGGTCGCCGGCGGCAGCGGGTGGGTCCAGCGTCAGCTCCGTCAGGAAGCGTTCCCGCGTCGGGTAGCGGCCGGCGATCTGCTCGAGCTGCTCGATGTCCGCTGCGCGCGTTTCCACGCCGTCGTAAATGCGCTCGAGCTGCGGCTTGTACCAGCGCCTCACCGCCCCCAGCTGGCCCTGCCAGCCGCGATCGTCGAGTTGCGCAGACGCCAGGGTGGTCATCAACTCGCAGAAACCACCCCACTCCGCCCGCGTCGCGACAGGCGGGCTGAACGACTGCAGCGACCCGAGTTGATAACCACCGGCCGCGAGGTGACGGAAACAATGCTGGGCGTTGCGCGGTCCCATGCCCGGCAGCAGCTTCAGCACGCGGAACGCGGCAACCTCGTTCTTCGGGTTCTCGGCCCATTTCAAGACTGCAAGCACGTCCTTCACGTGTGCCGCTTCCAGGAACTTGAGCCCGCCGTACTTCACGTAGGGGATGTTGCGGCGCACGAGTTCAATCTCGAGCCGGTCGCTGTGATGAGAGCCGCGGAACAGCACCGCCTGGCGCTTGAGCTCGAGTCCTTCCTCGCGGCTGGCGAGAATCGCTGCCACCACGAACTCGGCCTCGGCGTCGCCGTCCTCGACGGTCACGTAGCGCGGCTTGCCGCCCACCGCGGCCTGCGAGCGCAGGCTCTTCCTGTACTGCCGTTCACCGTCCGCAATCAGGCAATTGGCGCTGTCCAGTATCGACTGGGTGGAGCGGTAGTTCTGCTCCAGCGTGATGACCCGGGCAGGCGGTGAATACTGCGCGGGAAAGCCGAGGATATTCTCGACCTCCGCGGCGCGGAACGAATAGATCGACTGTGCGTCGTCGCCGACGACCGTCACACCCGCGCCGTCCGGCTTGAGCGCCGAGAGTATTCTCGCCTGCAACAGGTTGGTGTCCTGGTACTCGTCCACGAGCACGTGATCGAACCAGCCGCCGATCTCCACGGCAAATTCCGGTTCGCCCACGAGGTGGCTCCAGTACAGCAGCAGGTCATCGTAGTCGAGGGCCTGGGTTTCCTGCTTGCGCTCGACGTAATGGCGAAACAGCGCACGCAGTTCGCTTTCCCAGTCGGCGCACCACGGGAAATGCCGCTGCAGCGTGTCCTGCAGCGACTCCTGCGCGTTGACGCACCGTGAGTAGATGGCGAGGCAGGTGTCTTTTTTCGGAAAGCGGCGCGAGGTCTTCGACAGCCCCAGTTCATGGCGCGCGACGTCCATCAGGTCGGCGGCATCGCCCCGGTCGAGAACCGAGAAGCCCGGATCGAGGCCGAGATTGGGGGCGAACCGGCGCAGCAGCCGATTACCGACCGAATGAAAGGTACCCGACCAGGGCAGGATGCCCGCAGGCAGTTTGCCGTTCCTTGGTGCGGCGAGCGACTGCCGCAGGATGCTCTCGACGCGGCGGATCATCTCGTGCGCGGCGCGGCGCGTGAACGTCAGCAGCAGTATCCGGCGGGTATCGACGCCCTCGCACACGAGGTGTGCAACCCGGTGCGCCAGCGTCATCGTCTTGCCGGTGCCCGCGCCCGCGACGATCAGCAACGGCCCGGCGCCGAGCGGCCCGTCGTCGGGTCGCTCGCCGAAGGTCGCGGCTTCGCGCTGCGCCGGATTCAGCGTATCGAGATACGCACAAAGGCTGCTGCTCGCCTGCACCAGGAACCCCTAAATCTGTATTTTTATACAGTACTGGGTTTATTTACAAGCCGCTATCAAACGGGTCCGAGGAGGAAGTCCTCGAGCACCGCGGCCAGCGGCCCCGGCGCCTCGAAATGCACCATGTGTCCGCAGGCTTCGATGATGCGGGTGCGGCAGTCGGGGAACGGCAGCACCGGACCAGCGTCCGCCGGCTGCACGCCGACGGCTTCGAGTACCGCGCTCTCGGCACCCGCGACGAGCAGCACCGGTGCCGTGACCTTGCGCCAGCATGCTTCGGCCTCCGCGCGCCGGTAAAGGGTGGCATTGGGCCGTTTGTGCGCCGGGTCGGCTAGCAGCGTCGGCCCGTCGGGCCCCTCCTCTGCCCAGGCTGCGGCGACAAAACGCGCCTGCGCAGCCGTCATCCGGGGGCTGCGTTTCGCAATGTGCTGCGCCAGCGCCTCCATGCTCTCGAAACGCGTGAATTCCGGGACCCGTCGCTGTCGCAGCAGCCACTCCCTGTAGCGCGCCGGCGCCTCGGCGGGACTCGTGTCCGGGAGACCGAATCCCTCGACGTTGACGAACGCGCGCACCCGCTCCGGCATTGCACCGGCATACAGCCCGGCCACGTTTCCGCCCATGCTGTGGCCGACGATCCGGACCGGTGCCGACGGGCTGTACTTCGACAGCAGGTCGTCGAGATCGGCGAGGTAATCCGGGAACCAGTACCCGGCGGCGCGGCAATACGTTCGCCCGAACCCCCGCCAGTCCGGGGCGACGACGTGCCATCGAGCCGCCATGGCATCGACCACGAACTGGAAGCTCGCGCCCGAGTCACCCCAGCCATGCAGGAACACGAGCAGGGGATCGGCGGGGTCGCCCCACTCGTTGACGTAGTAATCCACGCCGCGCACCCGGTGCGTTTTTGCGCGTGCCGGAATCCGGACCTGGTAGATTGAATCATCGGACATCGATTGAGCATCGTGGCATTATCGGGCCACTTGGAGCAACGGGTCCGCTCGCGAACAACTCGAATGACGGTCGAGATCTTAATAGTCCTGGCCATTCTCGGCGTGTCGCTGGTGCTGTTCGTCAGCGAAATCATTCGCATGGATCTCGTTGCGCTGCTGGTGCTCTGCACGCTGGCGATCACCGGTCTCGTCGACACCGAAAGTGCCTTTGCCGGGTTCAGCAACAGTGCCGTCATCACCGTCTGGGCCATGTTCATCCTCAGCGAGGGGCTCACCCGCACCGGCATCGCGGACGTCATCGGCGCGCAGGTCATACGCGTTGCCGGCCGCCGTGAAGTGTCGATGATCTTCGTCATCATGGTCACGGGTGCGACGCTGTCCGCTTTCATGAACAACATCGGCGTCGCCGCGCTGATGCTCCCCGTCGTCGTGGACGTGGCGCGGCGGACACGCATCCCTGCTTCCCGGCTGTTGATGCCCCTCGCCTACTCCACGCTGCTCGGCGGCCTGATGACGCTCATCGGCACGCCACCCAACCTGCTCATCAGCGAGTCCCTGGTCCTGGGCGGTTACGAGCCGTTCGAACTGTTCGATTTCACCCCGCTGGGGAGCGCGATCATGGTCAGTGGCGTTCTGTTCGTGGCGCTCTTCGGCCGCCTCCTGCTGCCGAAGAAAAAAGCCGAACGCGACAAGCACGTCAGCCAGCGCAGCCTGCGCACGCGCTACAAGCTGCATGAGCGCACCTTCCTGCTGCGCGTGCCGCGCGACTCGGTCCTCGTCGGCAAGACACTCTCCGATAGCCGCATCGGCACGTCGACCGGCCTCGTCATCCTCGCACTGATCAGGGACGGTCGCAGCGAGACCTTGCCCAGCCGGCAGACGGTGCTGCGCGGTGGCGACGGCATTCTCGTCCAGGGCCGTGTCGACCAGTTCCGGGAGCTGCGCCGCTGGAGCGATCTCGTCATCGAACGCGAGGCGCCGGTGCTGAAGTCGATGGTCGCCGCGAAGGTCGCCTACGCAGAGGTCACGATTTCCGACGGCTCGCCGCTCGTCGGCGAACTCATTCGGCACGCCGAGTTTCGCAGCCGGTTCGACGTCGCCGTGGTCGGCTTGCTGAGAAAGAGAGGCTACCGGGTCACGAACCTGGCTTACGTGCCGCTGCGTGCCGGCGACCGGGTTCTCGTACAGGGCGAGCGCGCGGCCGTCGCGAGCCTGGACAAGTTCTCCGATTTCACCGATATCGATTTGCTCGACAACGAGCGCCTGTCCGAGCAATACCATACCGACGAGCGCATGTTCGTCGTACGCATCCCCAAAGGCGGCAACCTCGCCGGCACCACGCTGGCC
>DATIUU010000216.1:0-4952 GCA_035466635.1 Woeseiaceae bacterium | reverse complement strand
TTGTCGGTGCCGCCGCCCGCGAAGTCCGAGTCGGTCAGCAGGCCGAGCAGCGCATCGGCCTCCTTTTCGGCATAGTAGTAGGTGAACCGGAACTGGC
Source organism: Woeseiaceae bacterium (assembly GCA_035466635.1). Taxonomy (GTDB): domain Bacteria; phylum Pseudomonadota; class Gammaproteobacteria; order Steroidobacterales; family Woeseiaceae; genus UBA1847. The sequence continues at coordinate 4,855 of DATIUU010000216.1, read as the reverse complement.
CCCTGTCCTTCGCCGCGCCCAGGCTCCCGCCAAGGGTCCACCCGGTATCGTCGTCGGCCGCGTCGGTGTTGTTCACGTAGTCGAAAAACACGGTGGTCGGCCAGCCGCCGAGATCGAATGCCGCTTCCGCGAAGACCTGTGTGAGCAGGTAATCGTAGAGATAGAAGCAGCGCTCACCGGCGACGCTGCCGCACGGTTGGCCGTCGGCCTGCACGGCCGTATTGCCGAAATAGTCGCCCGGGTCGGAAGGATCGCCGAAGGTCGTGGTGTTGCCCTGCGTCTTGATGGAGTAGTACCCCAGGCCACCCGTAAGCTTCGCGCCCGCGAACTCGCCCGTCGCGCCTAACTGCGTGCCCCAGCTGAAGGAATCGCTTTCCCTGCGGCTGTCGCTTTCGAGGTACGTGCCGATCGCGTTGACGAAATACCGGTCGCGTTCCCAGGTGAACGCGAGCCCTTCCGGCGTCCAGTCGCTGTCCCACATCAGCGGTTGCTTGCCGGGTCGATACAGCGGGTTATTGTACTTGCCGAAGATCAGGTGCGTGCCATCCGTGGCTTGCCAATCCGCGTACGCGAGGTTCAGGGAGACGTCTTTCGACGAGCCGCCGCCGCCGAGCGTCTGGTTGGTCGAGACCGGATCGTCGCCGCCCGTGGCCAGTCCGAAACCCACCTCGAGGTCGTCGGCCAGGTCGGCTGTCACGTTGAACCGGGCGCGGATCCGGTTGCGCCGGCGGGTGTCGCTGCCTTCCGCGTCGATCCGCTCGTAGCGATAGCGAAAATCGCCGTCCAGGCCGACACGGTCCGCCCAGCTTGCGCTCGCGGCGGGCGCCTTCGCGGCGGCAACCTCGGTCACCGTCGTCTGGACGTCGGCAATGGCATTCGCCGACTCGTCCTGTGCGCGCCGGAGGTCCGCGTTTTCGGCGGCAAGCTCGTCGAGACGTTGTGACATCAGCGCGAGTTGCTCGCGCAGCTCCTGGATTTCTGCCTCGCTGACGGCGCCGAACGCGGTGGATGAAAACAACAGGCTGGCGGCGAGGATCGGGACTAGTACACGTTTCATGGGTTGCTCCGGACAATGACGCTGGCAGCGACAGCGCTGCTGGTCCGGAATTCTGACGCCCGTTCTTTACAGAATTGTTACGAATATGACGAAAATGTTTCGGGGAGGTTTCCGCGCTGCCCTGCCGCCGCAGCCGGTCAACCGCGTTTGCCACCGGTGGCGATGGGAACCGGCGGCTCCGCCACCACGCGCTCGATCGGGAACCGGCAGCGGAATTCGCTGCCCTTGCCGAGCTCGCTGGCCACCAGCAGCTCCCCGTCGTGGCGGCCGAGCACGTGCTTGACGATTGCAAGGCCCAGCCCCACGCCGCCATCCTCGCGGGCACGCCCGCGATGCACGCGGAAGAACCGTTCCGTGAGCCTCGGTATCTGGTCGCCGGGGATGCCCTCGCCGGTATCCGTGACGACGATCTCGCCGCCGTCCGCGTCGACGCGCCAGGCGAGCTTGATGCGGCCGTCGGGCGGTGTATGCCGGACCGCGTTCGACAGCAGGTTGGAGATCAGCGTTTCGATCTCGTTACCGGACGCCAGCAGCTGTGCTTTGGACGGCGCATCGACTTCTATTGCCGCGATCCCGCCCTGCCCCTGGTAGGACTTCTTCGCCGCCGCAAGCAGGCCGCCCACGTCCACGGCTTCGTCCTTGCTTGCGCGGCCGGCGCTCTCCAGCCGCGACAGCTCCAGGAGCTCGTTCACGACGGTGCTCATGCGGCGGGCCTGCTGCTGCATCTGGCGGATGGGCTGGCCCCAGTTCTTCTCGAGGTCCGCGTCCTCGGAGAGGCTGTCGAGGTAGCCGCTGATGACGGTCAGCGGCGAACGCAGTTCGTGCGACGCATTCGCAACGAAGTCGCGGCGCATCCGCGTCAGCCGTATGCGTTCGGTGATGTCCCTGAGGAACAGCAATTTCTGGTTCGCCCCGTACGGCACCACCCGGCAGTTGAGCCAGGCCTCGTCCCTGACCGGCGACGGAATCTCGATCTCGCGCGCGTAGGGGTCCGAGTGCAGCAGTTCGGTGAGTTTCGGGTCGCGGAGGATGTTGTCCACGCGCTGCCCCCGGTCCTTCTTGCGTTTCAGGCCGCCGAGGTGCTTGGCGGCATTGTTGCACATCACGATCTGGTTGTTTTCGTCGAGGATGACGGCGCCGTCGGGCATCGCGTCGGTGGAGCGGCGAATCTCTTTCAGCAGCAAGCGGTATTCGCGCTTCGCGCGCAGCAAGCGCTCGTGCTCGTAGTTGTAACGCGCGAACATCTGCTGCCAGATGCCCTCACCGTAGCGGAACTGCTCGAAATCCCGCGTATGCAGCGCACGATTGAAAGCAAGCAATTGCCGCGTCTGCCAGAACAGCACGGCGAGCGCCGCGATCAGCAGGCCCCAGTCCGCATGGCCGTAAATCCAGCCGATCAACCCGCCTGCCGCCAGGACCCCGGCGACACCCGCGACGAACTTTCGGGATGAACCGGGCATGCGTCAGGCGTCGCGCACCGAGAAACGATAACCGGCACCGCGGACCGTCTGGATGTAGGCATCGGCACCCTGCTCTGCGAGCGCCTTGCGCAGCCGCCGCACGTGCACGTCGACGGTACGCTCTTCCACGTACACGTTGGCGCCCCAGACGCGATCGAGCAGCTGGGTGCGGCTGTACACCCGGTCGGGATGCGACATCAGGAAACGCAACAGGCGGTACTCGGTCGGCCCGAGGCGAATTTCCGCGCCGTCGGCAACCACGCGGTGCCCGGCCGCATCCAGTTCGAGCACGCCGCCGCGCAGTATCTCGTCGTTCACCGATTGCGACCTGCGCAGAACGGCCTGGATTCGAGCGATCAGTTCGCGGGGCGCAAAGGGCTTGGTGACGTAGTCGTCCGCGCCGCCCTCGAGGCCGGCCACCTTGTCGTACTCATCGGCGCGCGCCGTCAGCATGATGATGCCGAGGTCCTCGTTGCCTTGCTCCCGCTTCAGGGTGCGCGTCAGTTCGAGGCCGCTCATGTCGGGCAGCATCCAGTCGATCAGGGCGAGATCCGGCCGCTCGTCCGCCAGAAGTTGCCGCGCGCTGCGGCAATCGCCGGCCTCGATGGTCTCGAACCCGGCCCTGACGAGGTGAAATGCAATCATCTCCCGGATCGGGGCCTCGTCCTCGACAATCAGGATTTTGCCAGCTGCCATCGTGTTTTCCCGCCGTATGCTCGACCGCGGGCAACCCGCGTCCGTTTGCGGCGCATTACAGCATCATTATATTACAGGACTGTTACGAATCGTGGGGCCGCGAGGGCTGCGCGACCGTCTGCCGCAGGTACGCCGGGACCACGTCCTGCGGGTCGACGGCGGCGCCCGCTGCGGCGAGCGCGCGGCCGGCGGCCAGCAGGTGCCGGGCCGAGGGGTGGCTGATACGGCTCACGCCCGCCAGCAACGGCCGGTTGGTCTCCAGCAACCCCGGATAGCGCTGCCAGCCGAACCCCGCCGCGGTGAAGCGCCCGGGCTCGAGTTCCAGTTCGCTGATCACGGACAGGTCGTGAATTCGCTCGGCGCCGACGAGCACGGGCACACCGTCGCGGCCGGCCGCGTACAGGCCGAGGTACACCTCGTTCATGTGGGCGTCCTGGCAGACGGCGACCGCGCCTGCGCCCTCCTCCGCGATCACCTGCGCGGCCACCGCGAGCAGCGACGACACGGGCACGACCCCGAGGCCGGCGCCGTGCGCCAGCCCCTGCGCAACGGACGTGCCGATGCGCATGCCGATGAACGAGCCGGGCCCGTTGCCCAGCACGATGGCGTCGAGATCCGCCGTTTTCGCGCCGGCCTCCGCCAGCACTGCCTCGATCATGGGCACGAGGATGCGGGTGTGCTCCCGGGCCTGCTCCTCGTGGCGCCAGGCCACGTCATCGCCGACCTGCAGCGCCACCGAACAGGCCAGTGACGAGGTATCCAGTGACAACAGCTTCATGCGACGGCCCCCGCGCGTTCGTGACGTTTCAGGAACTGCGCCACCGTGCCGACGTCGTCGGTCGATGCCATGGGCTCGAGCACGTCGAGAAAGGTCTTGCCGTAACTGCGCGACGACACGCGAGGGTCGCACAGCACGATGACGCCGTAGTCGTTCTCGCCGCGCAGCAGGCGTCCGGCACCCTGCTTGAGGGCGAGCGCTGCCTGCGGCAGCTGGTGCCGGGCGAACCCGTTGCCGCCTTCGCGGCGAATGAACTCGAGGCGCGCCACCATCAGCGGGTCGGCCGGCGACGCGAACGGCAGCTTGTCGATCGCAACGATCGTCAGCGCGGTGCCGCGCACGTCCACGCCCTCCCAGAAGCTGCCGGTGCCGAGCAGGACGGCATTGCCGCAGTCGCGGAAGCGGCGCAGCAGGTCGTCGCGCGGCGCCGTGCCCTGCACCAGCAGCTTGCGCCTGCGCAGGCTCGACTTGTGCGCGCGCAGCCACTTGCTGGCGGCGTTCAGTGCACGGTGGCTCGTGAACAGGCAGAAAAGGCCGCCGCGCGTGAAATCGAGTAACGGCATCACGGCTTCCATCACGGCCTCGGTGTGGTGCGGGTCGGAAGGCTGCGGCAGCCCGGGCGGCAGGTAGACGAGACCATTGTCGGCAAGGGCATAAGGGCTCGGGAAGGTCAGGCCGCGCACGGCGCCGAGCCCCATGCGCGACGTGAAGTGCGAGAAATCCTCGCCGATGGCCAGCGTCGCCGACGTGAATATCCAGGCCTGCCGGCCGTTGTCGATGAGGCCCGCCAGCGTGCCGGACACGTCCAGCGGCGTCAGGTTGATGCGGATGCTGCGCGGGTTGACCTCGAGCCAGCGCAGCCCG
>DATIUU010000215.1:0-4305 GCA_035466635.1 Woeseiaceae bacterium | reverse complement strand
ATCGGACTCGAAGGCGCGCCGTTCATATCGAGCTACGAGCGCGGTATGGCCAAGCAGATGGCCCAGGAACTGCAGTCGACGGACAAGCTCGACTCCGGTACCGCGCAATTGGTGGCGACGCGCGAGGGCATCAAGCTGGTGCTTGCCGGTTCCATCGTGCCGGACGGCAGCAAGTTCGACCTGGCCGTCAACGCCATTGCGCCGCGCAGCGGCGAGGTCGTCGCCGAAGCGGACGTGACGGCCGGCAGCAAGCTCGAAGTCTTGTCGGCCATGGGCGAGCTGGCCGCCGATCTCCGCGAGGGACTCGGCGACAAGTCCGTCAATCGCGACGAACTCGAGATAACGGAGACGTTCACCGCGATGTCGCTGGAGGCGGCGCGGCAGTACGACAGTGCTCAGCAACTCCAGTACCAGGCGAAATTCGAGGAGGCCATCGACCACTATCGCAAGGCGATCGAGGAAGATCCCGGGTTCGGCCGCGCGTACTCGGGCTGGGCCGTCTCGGCGAGGTCGCTGGGACGGGTCGAGGAATCGACCGAGGCCATGGAGCAGGCGATGGCGAATCTCGGCACCATGACGGAGAGAGAGCGGCTCCGCACGCAGGGTGTCTACTACTGGGGTGTCACCCGCAACTTCCAGAAGGCGATCGAGACCTACGAGACCCTCATCGAGAAGTACCCGGCGGATTTCGTCGGCCGCAACAATCTCGCCGTGGTCAAGTTCTTTGCGCTCGACTTCGAAGGTGCGCGAGAAGAAGGCAAGAAGGCCGTCGAGATCTACCCGAGAAACGCGACCGCGCGATCCAACTACGCGCTGTACGCGATGTATTCGAGCGACTTCGACACGGCCGTTGCCGAGGCAGCGGAAGCCCGCGAACTCGACCCGGGCTACTTCGCCGTGTGGCTGCCGTCCGCGATGCAGGCGCTGGCGAACAACGATATCGAGGGCGCGAACCAGGCATACGCGAACATGTCCGAAGGCAGCGCCTACGGCGCATCCGTCGCCGACATGGGGCTTGCCGACGTCGCGCTGTTCGCGGGAAACCATGCCGAGGCGCGCCGCATCCTGTCCGAGGGGATTAGCCGTGACGCTGAAATGAAGAACAACTACGGGATGGCGGTGAAGCAAGTGGTGCTCGCAGAAGCGCTGCTCGCAGAGGGCGACACCGCGGCGGCCATTGCGGCCGCGAGCAAAGGCGTCGAGATGGTCAGCACGGATGCGACGCTCGTGCCGGCGGCGCTCGTTTACCTCGCAGCGGGCGACGCCGACAAGGTGAAAGAGGCGGCGGAAGCGCTCGCCGCCAAACTGTCGCCGCAGTCGCGCGCCTATGCCGCGACGCTGGAGGGGTTGCTTGCCATGCAGGCGGGCGATGCGCTGGCCGCGATCGACGCCATCACGACGGCACTGTCGATCGCCGACCTGTGGCTGCTTCGATTCCATCTCGGCCGGGCGTATTTCGAAGGCGGGTTCTTCGTCGAGGCGCTCGACGAATTTACGGCCGCAGCCAGCCGGCACGGCGAGGCGACCGCCGTATTCCTCGACGACCTGCCGACCTATCATTACACGGCCACGGTACCGTACTGGCAGGGCCGCGCGCAGGCCGAACTGGGAATGACCGCGGATGCGGCGGCGAACCTCGAGAAGTTCATCGCAAACCGCCAGTCAGGCGGGCCGCTGGCGGACGATGCCCGCCAGCGGCTGCCGTGAGCCTGGTGGCTACCTGACCCTGATCTCGGTCGATTGCGATTGCTGCGGGTCGGTGGTCATCAGCACCACCGAGAAGCAGTAGACGCCCGCCGCAACCGGGTTGCCCGCGTCATCCACGGTCTGCCAGTTGAACGTCCAGTTGCCATCCCCCTGCAGCCGGATGTCGCTGCTGCCGGGATCCTCGTTCAGTACGTCGTCCGCCGTTGACGGGCAATTGCCCGGCCGCGCTTCCACGTCCTGGTTGCCGAGGCCCACGTCGACCGGGTTGCCGAGATAGTCTGTCCACACCCAGTTGAAACTCGCAACGGCGCCGGCGTTCACAGAGTTCTTGTTGGAACTCAGGCTGGACGTGCCGCCGAGTACGACGTTGACAACGAACGAGCCCGTACCCGTCAGGCCGGCGTCGTCGGTCGCGGTGCAGTTGACCGTGGTGGTGCCGACCGGGAACACGGTGCCGGACGGCGGGTCGCAGCTGACGATCAGGTCGGCGTCTGCATTGTCCGTCGCGGTCGCGTCGAATGTCACGGTCTCGCCGAACAGCACCGTGATGTCGCCGGGCACTGTCAATACGGGCGGGGTCGTGTCCGCGATGGTGACGACGAACGTGTCGGTCGCCGTGTTGCCCTGCAGGTCGGTCGCCGTGCAGGTCACGGTGGTCGAGCCGATCGGGAAGAACGACCCGGCCGGGTTGGCGCTGCATTGCACGGCCACGGCCTGGCCGAGATCGGACGCGGTCGGCGCCGTGAACGTGACGTTCGCGCCGCCGATTGCGTTGGCCTCGACCGTGAAGTCATCGACCGTCGTATCGAACGACGGCGGCGTGGTGTCGACGACCACCACTGTGAACGACGTCGTGCCCGTATTGCCGACGTCGTCGGTCGCGGTACAGGTTACCGGTGTTGCGCCGATCGGGAACAGCGTCAGGCCGACGACACTCGTCGCGCCGCCGAAAGCGCTGCAGTCCGATGCAACGATGTTGCCGGCATCGGTCGCCGAAGGCGCAGCAACCGATACGCTGGTGCCGTTCGCGGCGACGGCCGCCACGCTGACGTCCGCGATCGGCGCAAGGGCCGGCGGCGTGACGTCACGGACGGTGATCGTGAACGAACCCGACGTGCTGTTGCCGCTGCTGTCGGTCGCGGAGCAGGTGACCGCGGTTGCAGTCGGGTTGCTTGCCGCGTCGAAGGGCGCAATGCCGCCGGGCGCCAACGGCACCTCTCCGGCGGCGGAAGGGTAGGCGCACTGCACGGCCACGGTTCCATCGATGTCGTCCGTCGCGACCGGCAGGTCCTCCGCGCCGTTGAACGCGGTGGCAGCCGCCTGCAGGGTGGCAGACAGGTCGGTACCGTTCACGAGTTCGCGTTCGAGCAGGAAGCTCGCCGGCACGCCGGAGAGCTGCGGCGGGTTGACGTCGCGGATGTCGAGGCCAAACTCGACTTCCGCGCGCACGCCGTTGGCCGCGGTCGCCGAGCAGGTCAGGGTCGACTGGCCGAGGCCTACCGCCGCGAACTCCCCGAGCTCGACGCTTCCGGCGGTGCTCGAAATACAGCTCACAGCGAGCGACGGCTCGAACTCGCCCTTGCTCGCCGTGACCAGGTCGCCGGGCAGCACGGCGCCGACCTGCGGGTTGCCCTGCGCGTCGGGCCGCGCAATCGCCGTCAGTGCGACCGGTGTCGCCTGGTTGACCGAGATCGTCGGCGGCACCTTGTCGGAAAGCACCTGCTCGCTGTCGTTCTGGTTGAGGCTGTCCTCGCCGGTGTTTGCCGCCTGCGACGTCACGACGTAGGAGAGGCCGTCCCCAGTGAGTTCCGGCGCGATCTCCCTGATGACGTCCGGGAAGCCGATGAAGCGCAGGGTGATCTGCAGCTTGTCGTCGGGCTCCAGGTAATAGGTGACGGAGCCGAAGCGGTTGTTGAAGATGTCCGGCACCTGCAGGTTCAGCAGGTCGGGATTGTTGACCGCCGCGATGACGCGCAGCTGCCCGGCCGTGGGGTCGGGATTACAGGCCTGGAAGCTGTCCAGCCGCGCATCTTCCCAGACGATGAGCTGTACCTTGACCTTGCCCTCGGCGAGGCGCTGGCGCACCAGCGGCGAATTCACGGCGAAGTCGGCCGTGTACGGCGTCGTCGTATTGCCGTCGTTCGATACGCCGAACTGGACGTCGACCTTGGCGACGGCCAGCGGCTCATTGGGCTCAGGCGGGTTGCCGTCGGCATCGACCAGCCCGGAGAGTTCCGGCTGCGGAATTTCCTCGTTGTCGAGTTCGTCCGCGTCGGTGACCGGCGCGTTCCAGATCTGCGGGTTCCAGATCTGCGGATTCCAGATCTGCGGGTTCCAGATCTGCGGGTTCCAGATCTGCGGGTTCCAGATCTGTGGATTCCAGATCTGCGGGTTCCAGATCTGCGGGTTCCAGATCTGCGGGTTCCAGATCTGCGGATTATCCAGCGCAGGGTCGTAGGCCGTCGGCGCAAACACGGACGGATCGTGAATCTCCGCGAGGTTCACGTCCGGCAGGAACGGGTTGATGTTGACCAGGTCGCCGCCTGCCAGCGCGCCGTCGACCGTGAGTGTCTCGACCAGGAATTCCTGCTCGGAACC
>DATIUU010000214.1:0-5675 GCA_035466635.1 Woeseiaceae bacterium | reverse complement strand
GCCGGTAATTCGACTCGATGTCGATGGACTGCGAGACGAACTCGTCGATTTTCCGGGTGATCGAGATACCGGGCGGGATGTCGATCGGCAGCGACGTCGTATGGACCTTGGAGTTGTAGTAAACCGTCTGCGCGGTCAGCGTAAGGTACTCGTTCGTCGCGTTCGTGAAGGTCACGGACCGGCGCGCGATCGAGATGCGCAGGCGTTCGTCGGCGAGGTCGAAGCTCGGGTACAGCCGTTCGAAGTCTCGCGACAGGATCGTGACGTTGATCGGCAGCTCGACGGGCTCGTCCCCGGAAACCACGATCTGTGCCGGGCAGGTGACCGTCAGCAGGTACTGGCCGTGCACGGTGTCATCGCAACGGACATCGTAAATCCTGGCGCCTGGCGACAGCACCGCCGACAACCGCGCCCTTTGCGTTTGGATGTCCCGGCGCAATGCTGACAGCGCGCTTTCCGCTGCCGCCATGCAGTGGCGGGCATCGCAGGGCAGTGCGTCCCGCTTTTCGAGCCTGATCGCGGGTACGTCGCCTTCGGCGACGGGCACCAGCTCGACGAGCTCGGTGAAATCGATGTCGTCCTGGAAGTAAGCGGTCAGGCCGTCGATGGCGGGTTGAACGTCGAGTTCGACGCGGTTGCTGCTGCTGCGCGTGGCCGACAATTGCTGCGTCATGCCGGCCAACTCGGCGCGCGCGCTTTCCGCTTCCTCGTGGTAAGCGTCGAGTAACGAGATCAGCTGCCGCCGCCCGGCATCGAGACCGGAATTGACGAGCGCTTCGTCCACGGCGCGGTTGAAGGCCGTCTCGTCGAACCTCGTCTCATAGGTCTGGGAAATGTCCGTGACCTTGCCGGCCGTGCCGACGGCGATGCTGCCGCTGATGATCTTGTCGAGCATGCCCGTGGCCTTGTCGCGGAACGGGTGCAACGGACTGCAACGGTGCGACTCGGGGTATACCTGCGGCGTGCACTCGGCGGCACGCGTGTCGAACGCGGGCGTGAGGTCGTTCAGGCGCACGAGATAGCCCGAATCGATGGATGCATCGGATGCGGTGACCGTCGTGAACACCCAGCTGCCGCCGCGCTCGTTGACGAGATGCGCGTACACGGGGCGTGTGCCGACGAAGAAGCCGCCCGTCGGTGCTGCGACGGCCGCCTGCACGGGTTCCTGTTGTGGGGTGCTGCTGCAGGCAGCGGACAGTGCGCACAGGCACACGGCTGACGCTGCCCGCGCACGAACGAATCGGAAAGTCATTGGCCCAAACGCTTTCAGAACCGGGGAGGCGCGGAGTATAGCGAAAATCCACGCGCAACCCGCGCGGATTTGTGTCGCAAACCGGCGACCACGAGGGTCCCCGCAGCCTCACCAGGCGATGCCGTAATCGTCGCCGTGGTTGCTGGAACCGCCCTGGAAAGTGCCGTGCTTCCTGTCGAACCAGATGGCGTTGATGGGGCCGGACGTCCGGTCGCGGCTCCCCCACACACCGACCTCGACCGCGTAGCCCATGCGAGCCAGCTGGTCGCGGGTGAACGCCGGCACGGATTCGTTGACCGCAAGGCGCCCGGGTTCCTTCTTGTGATCGCCGAACGAATCGTGCAGCTGGTAGCTCAGGAAGTTGTCCGCTTCGGCGGCCTCCTGCACGTTCATGCCGAATTCGACGACATTGAGGAAGAACTGCAGCAGGTTCTGGTCCTGCGCGTCGCCACCCTGTACCGCGAAGGAGAGAAACGGCACGCCGTCCCTGAACGCGATACCCGGGGTCAGCGTCACCCGCGGCCGCTTGCCCGGTGCCACGACGTTATAAGGGTTCTCGGCCGGGTCGAGGACGAAACTCTGCATGCGCTGGCTCAGCCCGATGCCGCTCCTGCCCGCGACGAACGCCGGGATCCAGGCGCCGCTCGGCGTGATCGAGACGATCCAGCCTTCCTTGTCGGCGGCCTGGATCGAGGTGGTGCCCTGGAAGAACCCGTCGTCGTCAGGAACCGCGAGGTTCGGCGTAATGTTGTTCGACTGCAGGTCTTCGAGATGCCGCAGGAACGGATTCCTGCCGCGCTGGAACTCGTACGGATCGCCGGGCGCGGCTTCCGGGTTATTGCGCTCGGGATCGATCTCGAGCGCGCGCTTGCGTGCATAGTCCTTCGACAGCAACCCCTCGACCGGCTCCTCGGGCGCGAAGTACGGATCGCCGTAATAGAAGTCCCGGTCCGCGAAGGCGAGATTCATGGCCTGGTAGAGCGTGTGTATGTAGCGGGTCGAGTTGTAACCCATGCCAGCCAGGTCGAAGTTCTCGAGAATGTTCAGCGCCTGCAGGAGCACCGGTCCCTGCGTCCACGTCGTCAGCTTGTAGACGTCGATGCCGCGGTAGTTCGTCGTGACAGGTTTCTCGATGCGAACCTGCCAGCGGTCGAGGTCCTGCAGCGTGAACAGGCCGCCGTGTTCGCGCATCGAGCGCACGATTTCCTCGGCGATGTCGCCGCGATAGAAGCGGTCGTAGGCGGCGTAAATGGCTGCCTTGCGATCGAGGCCGCCGGCGAGCGCGGCGCGCTCCGCCGCGACGAGTTTTTCAAGCGTTGCCTTCAGGTCGGGCTGGCGGAAGATCTCGCCGACAGCGGGACCCCGCGGGCCGTCATCTTCGTGCGGCAGGAATACCGCCGTGGAATACGGCCACTCGAGAATCCTGTCGCGATGGCGTTCGATGGCGCGCACGGCGCTTTCTTCGATGGGGTAGCCGTCCGCCATCTCGATCGCGGGCGCCAGCACGTCGGCGAGACTCAGCGAGCCGTATTCCGCGAGCATGACCATGAGCCCGCCGGGCGTGCCCGGCGTCACGGCCGCGAGCGGACCGTACTCGGGCGGATAGTCGAGCCCCTGTTCCCTGAAGAAGTCCGGCGTCGCCCCGGTCGGCGCAACGCCCATTGCATTGATCCCCAGCACCTCCTTCGTATGCGGGTTGTAGATGAGGGCCTGGGTCTCGCCGCCCCAGCCGAGCACGTCCCACATGGTGGAGGTTGCGGCGAGCATGGCGCACGCGGCGTCGACCGCGTTGCCGCCGTTCAGGAAAGTGCGGGCGCCTGCCGTCGCGGCCAGCGGTTTGCCGGTGATCGCGACCCAGTGCTTGCCGTGCAGCACGGGCTTTTGCGTATCCGCCTGCGATGCCGCAGACAGGCAGAGGCAGCCCGCCGCCGTGACCGCGAAGGCAACCGAACGCCGCCGGAGCCGGGCGGCAATCCCGTCGCGGCGGCGGTTCCGGGCCGGGTGCCTGGTTTCAGCCATGGTCGTTTCTCGCAGCAGGAAATCGAATGGCCGAGATTATCACGGCGGCTGAGCGATTCGGTGCAGGCGCCCGTTGCAGACGGCACGGGTTGCAAATGATGCCGGGCTACATCCAGTTCTTGCGCCGGAAGTAGATCAGCATACCGGCCACGAGCGACACCATCAGGACCCAGAGGGCGGGATAACCGAAGCGCCAGCCGAGCTCGGGCATGTTCCAGGCGCTGACCGAGCGGTCGAAGTTCATGCCATAGACGCCGACGATGAACGACAGGGGGATGAACACCGTTGCGATGATCGTTAGCAACTTCATCACGTCGTTCATGCGATTCGACAGGCTGGAGAGGTAAACCTCGAGCAGGCTCGAAGCCATCTCGCGGTAGCTCTCGACGAGATCCAGTGCATGCACGGCATGATCGTAACAGTCCCTGACGTACAGCTTGGTGTCGTGCGTGACCTGGCCATGCTCGTCGCGGAGCAGGGCATTGATCATGTCTCGCTGCGGCCACGTCACGCGGCGCAGCAGGACGAGTTCGCGTTTCAGCTTTTGGATCTCGCCCAATACCTCGCGTGTGGGGTTGTCGAAGACGGTCAGTTCGAGGGTCTCGATGCGGTCGCCGAGAGTCTCGAGGATCGGGAACACCAGGTCGACGGCGGTGTCGAGCAGCGAGTAATAGAGATAGTCGGCGCCGCTGCTGCGGATTCGCGATGACTCCCGGTAAGCGCGTGCCCGGATGGCATTGAACGGGTCTTCGTGGCCCGAATAGAAACTGACGAGCCAGGTGTCACCCAGGAACAGGCTGAGCTGGGCCGTCGCGACGCCGTGATCGTTCACTTCCGGCACGCTGACGATGGTGAAGAGCTGGCCGTCGTAGGCTTCCAGTTTTGCGCGTTGTCCCGTGTGCAACACGTCCTCGAGCGCAAGTGAGTGCAGCTGGTAAGCATCGCCGACGGCGCGCAGCAGCGCCTCGGATGGCGTCCCGTTCACGTGCAGCCAGGTGGTGTTCGGGCTCGTGAAGTACTCGCGCGCTTCGTCGAGCGAACAGTCGGCCTTCTCGGTGTATTCCCCGGCGCCGTAATCGATCAGGTGCAGCGTGGCCGGGATCCACTCAGACTCCGGCGGGCCGGTCAGGTCGCCGGGCGCGGTGCCCGGGCGCGTGAAGCGGCCGGGGAAGAGATGCAGCGGATGCCGGATTCGTCGCCTGACCTCGCGCACCGATTTGGCTGGATTTAGCGGCATGCACACCTCCCGGATTGCAATTCTCCGCTTCCGGGCACGGGGTGGCCATACGTAGTTACTGCGAGCAGGCCGGCCCGTGGCGGCGGATGCAACGCGCCGGCCAATTTAGGTAAAACTACGCATTGCCGGCCGCGGCGGGAGGCACAACCCTAACCTGACGGGCACTGGCGGAGCGGCCGTCGGTGCTATCGCAGCGCGCAGGGGTAACAAGCGATGCCCTCACTGGATCTCAACCCGGATATCGTTCGGTTCGTCATCGACAAGGTGCACGAGTTTCACTCGCGCGAGGACGTGACATTTCCGGACGAAGACGAGGTCGAGGCGCTCAACGAGGAGTGGGCGGAGCAGTTCGCGACGGACTTCGCGGGTGACCCTTACTACCAGGAGCTGACGACGACGATCGACGACCTCGAGCCCGACCAGCAGATGAGCCTGGTTGCCCTGATGTGGGTCGGGCGCGGCGACTATGCTCTGGAAGAGTGGGAAGACGCGCTGCAGTTCGCCGAGGAAACCTGGACCGAGCATACCGCGGAATACCTGGTGGGGACGCCGCTGCTCGCGGACTACCTCGCGGAAGGGCTGCAGCAGTTCGAAACCGAAGCGGACTATTCGTAGCCCGGGCGGGAATTATCGTCAATCAAATCATACGGCTATGAACGTCGGCCGGCGTGCCGCGGCGGCCTGTTCCGGCGTGCCCGGAGCGCCGTATTTTTTTCTTGACAGCCTCCGCATTGGAGCGCTCAATTCGCGCTTTTCCACCTGTGCCTGGAGAAAAAGGACGTGCGAAAAAAGACCCTGGAGCCCGGAGCTGTAAAACCGAAGCCGCCTGGCAAGGCGGTCATCAGGGGTTCCATCGGGCCCGTCGAGGACCTCGAGAGCTACGTCAAGGCCGACTGGTGGCGGGACATCTTCAATGCGAACTACCTGCGTACGGACGGCGACGTCGTCGAAGATCCGGATATCACGGAAGCCGAGATCGACGCGTTCCTCGAACTCGTGGATGTGGCGCCTGGGTCCTGCATTCTCGACCTGTGCTGCGGCCAGGGCAGGCATCTGCTCGAACTCGCGCGGCGCGGCTTCGGCAACCTGTACGGCGTCGACCGCTCGCACTACCTGATATCGCGCGCCAAGCGTGTCGCGCGGCAGCAGGGATTTGCAGCGACGTTC
>DATIUU010000213.1:0-2489 GCA_035466635.1 Woeseiaceae bacterium | reverse complement strand
CGAGAGCGCCGAAATACGGCTGCAGGGCGTGCTCGCCGCGTCGTACCAGTACGGTTACCGGCTCGCGCTGCTCGTCGCGGGCGCCGGCGCGCTGTACATCGCCGAGTACGGCTCGTGGAAGCTCGCCTACACGGCGATGTCCGCCTGCATGCTCGTCGGGATCGCTACGACGCTCTGGTGCCGGGAACCCGAGGTCGCCGCGGCCGTGCGTTCCTACAGCGGGCTGGGACTGGCCGCCCGGCTCTCGGCCTGGGCGAAGCCCGCGATCGTCGATCCCCTGCTGGATTTCTTCAGCCGTTTCGGCCGCTTCGCGTTCGTCGTCATTCTCTTCATCGTGTTCTACCGCCTCAGTGACTACGTGCTCGGCATCCTGGCGAACCCGTTCTACCTGGACATCGGTTTCAGCAAGGCGGAAATCGCGAGTGTCGCCAAGATCTACGGCGTCATCGTGTCGCTGGTGGGCGCGGGTGCCGGCGGCTGGGCGGTCCTCAGGTTCGGCATCGCCCGCTGCCTCGTCGTGGCCACGGTACTGATCGCGAGCACCAACCTGTTCTTCGCGATGATGGTCTACGTCGGCGCCGAGATCTGGATGCTCACCGTGACGATCAGCGCCGACAACTTCGCGATGGGTTTCGGCGGTACGGTGCTGATCGCCTACCTGTCGAGCCTGGTCAACCAGTCGTTCACGGCGACGCAGTACGCGCTCATGAGTTCGCTGATGAGCATCCTCGGCAAGTTTACGGCGGGCTATTCGGGCAACGTGCAGGAGGCGATCGGCTGGACGGGCTTCTTCCTGTATGCCGCGATGCTCGGCGTGCCGGCGATCCTGCTGTCGATGGTGGTGGCGAGGCACCACGACCGCCTGGTGGGATCCGCTGGAGATGCGTGAGGTCAGGGTCGGGCTGCTCACCGAGCTGGACGACCCCGGCTGCCGGGAGTTTTCGATCGGCGACGGCGACTGGCCGTTCGCGGGCTTCGTCGTGAGGCGGGGCGACGAGGTCCATGCTTACCAGAACTACTGCATGCACGTCGGCCACCCCCTGAACTGGGCGCCCGACAAGTTCCTCACGAAGGACCGGTCGGCGATCATCTGCGCCTCGCACGGCGCGCTCTACGATATCGACAGCGGTGAGTGCTTCGCGGGGCCCTGCCGCGGCAAATCGCTGCGCCGCGCCGCCGTGGAGGTGCGCGACGGTGTCGTCTACGTCACCGGGCCGACGAGCCTGTAGGATCGCCGCCGCTCACAGGTTGTCGAGGAACTCCAGGGGGTCGTGGTACCCGGCGGGCATCTCGTCGTTGTTCCGGCCGACGTAGTCTTCCGGGTCCATGTCGACGGAGCCGGACCAGTCCTCCGGCGGGCTGGCCTCGGCCAGGAACAGGTCCGGCCACGATTCCAGGTCGATTTCGTCGATCGTGCCGTCGAACTGCTGCAGCTCCACGGTACCGTCGTCTTCGTCGACCGCCACCACCTCGAACAGCGTACCGTTCGGGCGAGTGAACCACTGGCCGATCACGGGGTAGACAAGTGCCATGTCTGTGCGTCCTCTGGGTTGTCCGGAATTCGCCGGTTACCCTATATATAGATCACAATTCGCGAGATGCAAGACGATCGGGCCCGTCGTCGGTGCGCACGAAGCGCCAGTCGCGGATGCGGTGCCCGTGCCGCAGGCCGCGCCGCTCGAATTTTGTCCCGGGGCGGTCGAGCGGCTCGTCGCCGCCGTGGGCGCGCTGCTCGGCGCAGCGGAAGCGGCCCGATTCCCGGACTTTCGCCTCGATGTCCTCGGCATAATTCTCCCAGTCGGTGGCGACGTTGAGCGAGCCGCCCGGCGCCAGGCGGTCCGCCACGAGGTCGAGGAACGGCAGCTGGACGATGCGCCGCTTGTGGTGGCGCTTCTTCGGCCAGGGGTCCGGAAAATACAGGTTGACGCGAGCCAGTGACGCCGGCGGGATCATCGTCTCCAGCACCTCGACGGCGTCGTGCCGGATGAGCCGCAGGTTCGTAATGCCGGCCTCGCGAGCCTTGATCAGGCAGTGGCCGATGCCGTGCTCGTGAACCTCGACACCGAGAAAATCGAACGCAGGGTGCTCGGCCGCCTGCTGCACCAGCGTCTCGCCGTTGCCGAAACCGATCTCCAGCACCACGGGCGCCGTGCGCCCGAACAGTTCGTCGAAGCGCAGTGCTGTCGCGCCGAACGCTACGCCGAATTCCGGCCACAGTTCGTCGAGCGCGCGCTGCTGGGAAGCGGTGAGGCGCCCCGCGCGGCGCACGAAACTGCGAATGGTCCTGCGCCGTGCCGTGCTGTCGCTATGCGAGTCCATGCTGCGCATTGTAGCGCTTGAGCGACGCAGGCAAACAACAGTATGCTGTCGGGACTGCAGCAAGGCTGCTGGGGGACTAAAATGAAAACCATTACTATTTACAGACAGATACGCGCTACTGCTGTCGCCGCCGCCGGATTCGGCGCAGCATTGTGCACGGCGCTTGTCGC
>DATIUU010000212.1:0-3373 GCA_035466635.1 Woeseiaceae bacterium | reverse complement strand
GCGTCGGTAATCGGCAGCGACCGCCAGAACAGGATGCTCTTGTCCTTGCGCTCGGCGTACAGGGAGTCGAGCGCATAGAAGGTGATGAGGATAGCGAGTGCGAACAGGAATACCCACGACGTACCCAGGAAGAATACCGTGAGGGCCGCCTGGCGTTCGGCGTCACCGGCGATATTGGCGGCGCTGAACAACGCGACGTTGAGCTCCTTGTCGAATGCCGAAACCGTGACCATGCCCGCCAACGAAACCAGCGATACGATGACCGCAATCGCGATCGGGGTCACGTAAATGGCGCGGTGCTCCCAGATTTCGCGCCTGATCAAAGCCAGCTGGTGTCCAATCATGCTGCGGATCCTTTCACCTTGGCGACAAACAGGTCGGCGACCGATGGCGTATGCAGCTCACCCAGTCGCCCGAGCCTCGAGCGATCGGGCTTCTCGAACAGCATCACTTTCTTGCCGAACACGTCGCGCTCGGCGATCGGGCCGGCGCGGCGCGCCTCCTCGGCCTTCTCCCCGGCGGTCAGAAGTTCGACGTAGTCCTCGCCGAGCGCATCCATGGACGTATCGAGGATGATCCGCCCCTCGTTGATGAACATGATGTCGGTGAGGATGTTCTCGATTTCCTCCACCTGGTGGGTAGTGACAAGGATAGTGCGCTCCTCGTCGAAATAGTCCGACAGGAGATTCGCGTAGAACTCCTTGCGAAAGATGATGTCGAGGCCCAGCGTCGGTTCGTCGAGCACGAGCAGCCTGGCATCGATGGCCGCGATGATCGCGAGGTGCAATTGCGTGACCATGCCCTTCGACAGCTCACGAACCCTGGAGCTCCTGCGGGTGTCGACCTTGGTTTTTGCGAGCAGGTGCTCGGCCTTGTCGCGCGAGAAGTTGGGATGCGTCGCTTCCACGAAGTCGAGCAGCTGCGAAACCCGGATCCAGCGCGGCAGGACGGCCACGTCGGCGATGAAGCAGATATGCTGCATCAGCTCCTTGCGCTGCCTGAAAGGATCCAGGCCGAGCACCGAGAGGTCGCCGTCGCAATCGGTGAGTCCCAGCACGGCCTTCAGCAAGGTCGTCTTGCCGGCGCCGTTCGGGCCGATCAAGCCCATGATCCTGCCTTTCTCGATGTCGAAGCTGACATCGTCCACGGCGCACATCTTGCCGTAATGCTTCGAAACGCCGCGCGCGCTTACGAGACTAGTCATCGCCGCTCTCCCGGTCCGCAGATTCGCCCGCCTCCGCCAGCAGTTCCGCAGCGTCGAGTCCCAGTCGATCGATCGTTTCCAGGACTTTGGGCCATTCCTTTTCGATGAAGCGCCGGCGCTCGTCTTTCAGCAACTGCCGGCGCGCGCCTTCGGTGACGAACATCCCCCGGCCGCGTTTCTTCTCCACGAGCCCTTCGTCGACGAGTTCCTGGTAGCCCTTGAGCACGGTCAGCGGGTTCAGGCGGTACTCGGCCGCCACGTTGCGAACGGACGGCAGGGCGTCGCCGTCACCGAGCACGCCTTCGAGGATCATCTCGACCACGCGATCGCGCAGCTGGCGGTAGATCGGCAGATCTTCACTCCACTTCGGGTCCATCGATCCCTCGCTATCCTCCAGTGGCGGAAACAGGACCTGTTCCCGCAGCGGCATGGACCGCAAAAAAGCGCCGGCCTGCAACGGCAGGCCGGCACAACGACTCCGTCGCTACTTTACTCGCCCTGGTGACGGAAAATGAAGCCACTGGAAAAATCACCGCGTTACTCGTCGCCGGCCGTGCGCGCCGCCTGGTAAGTGACCGGGTCGGCCCCGCCGCTGGCCCCCGCGCCCAGCGGCGGGGCCTGGCCGGCAATCAGCGCGATCGCCATCAGCAGCAGGATGGTGATGCTCAGGAATTCGCTCAGGTATTGGGCCAAGTGCTTTTTCACCGCCGGTCTCCGCATCGGGTCTTACTGAATTGGTGTTATAGTTGACTATAACACCGTTTCGACTGATTACAAGCCCTCTGGCACGAAAATTTAACCCCGGTCGAGGCCGGCACCCGTTTACGGATTCGTATGCCGGCCGACCGCTCCCCGAAACCATGGCTCGTGACCCTCGCTGCATGCCGTACGCCACGCGTGCTTCCGAAGCCGCCCCGCCTCGCCTATGCTGCGCGCATGGACCACAGGCCTGAAGACAGCGCGCTCATGTTGCGCTACCGTGACGGCGACGTCGCGGCGTTCGAGACGCTGTACCGGCGGCACAAGGACGCGCTGTTTCGCTACCTGCTGCGGCATTGCCGCCAGCGCGCGGCCGCGGAGGACGTCTTCCAGGAGGTGTGGGGGAAGATCATCAAGTCGCGCGACAGTTACCGGCCCACGGCAAAATTCACGACGTTTCTCTATCACGTGGCGCACAACTGTTTCATCGATCACGTTCGCCGCAACAGGCGGCATGGCGATAAAGCCGACATCGAGCCCGATTCCCGCCCCGGCGACGGCGATTGCCCCGAGACGCTGGTCGAGAGGAGCCTTGCCCGGCGCCGGCTGGACGCTGCGCTGAGCGCGCTGCCGGACGAACAGCGCGACGTTTTCCTGCTGCATGAAGAAGCCGGGCTGAATCTGGACGAGATCGCCATGGTCACCAACTGCAGGCGGGAGACGGCCAAGAGCCGGCTGCGCTACGCTGTCGGGAAACTGCGTGCGGCATTGGACGAACCCCCGGAGACAGCATGAGCGACCCGCGCCAGAATAGCGACGAAACGGTCGATCCGCGCGTCTCGGCGGCGTATCGCGAGATGGCCGATGAGCGCACGCCCGAGCATCTCGACCACGTCGTCCTGAACGCCGCGCGCAGTGCCGCCAGGCCACGCTGGAACGCGGCGATCGGTTGGTTGCGCCCGGCTGCATGGGTCGCGACGATCGGCGTCTGTCTGGCCATCGTGGTCGAGATTTCGTTGCTGCAAGACGAGGGCATCGTGGCACCGGACGGTCCGGCGCCGATGACGGCAGCACCGCCCGCGGCCGTATCGCCGGCGAAGGCACCGGCCGCAAAAGCGGAGCGCTTCGAGAAGGCCGTTCCGGCCGCTACCGAACCGGCAGCCGCAGAGTCCCTGCAGAAAGCGGCACGAGGAGCGTCCGCGGATGCGGCCATGCGTTCGCACGAGACCGAAGCAGTGAACGAATTGCGGCGGCAGGAAGACGTCGTGGAAGACACCGCGTCCAACCGGCTGCTGCACATGGCGCCGGCGACCAGCTCGATCGAAGAAGCAGTAACGGAGCGGTATTGCGACGAAACGCAGACCGCCGACGCGAACACCTGGCTCGAGTGCATCCTGGAACTCGAACGCCGGGGACTGCACGAGGCGGCCCGTCTCGAGAGGGAGCGGCTGGCGGCGGCCTTTCCGCCAC
>DATIUU010000211.1:0-1717 GCA_035466635.1 Woeseiaceae bacterium | reverse complement strand
TGGGTCAGGCGCACGGCCGAGTCCGTCTTGTTGACGTGCTGGCCGCCCGCACCCGACGCGCGGTAGGTGTCGACGCGCAGGTCCGCCGGGTTGATCTCCTCGGCCTCGATTTCGTCGACCTCGGGCAGGACTGCCACGGTGCAGGCCGACGTGTGGATGCGGCCCTGCGATTCCGTGGCCGGCACGCGCTGCACGCGGTGGGCGCCCGACTCGAACTTGAGCGCGGCATAGATGCCGCTGCCCGAGATGCGGCTGATGATTTCCTTGTAGCCGCCATGCTCGCCCTCGCGCGCGCTCATCACTTCGACCGACCAGCCCATCGACTCGGCATACTTCGAGTACATGCGGAACAGGTCGCCGGCGAAGATGGCGGCCTCGTCACCGCCCGTGCCCGCGCGGATCTCGAGGTAGACGTTGCTCTCGTCGTGCGGATCGGGCGGGATCAGTGCCTTCTGCAGCGCCAGTTCGAGCGTGTCGTGGCGCTCCTCGAGCGCGGCAAGCTCCTCTTCGCCCATTGCGCGAATCTCGGCGTCGCCGTCGTCCGCCATCTCCCGCGCCGCGGCCATGTCCGCGTCGATCGCCTCGTAATCGGAAAACAGCTTCACGACCGGTTCGACGCGCGAATATTCCTTGGACAGCTCGCGAAACTTGTTCTGGTCGCCAATCACGTCCGGATCGGCGAGCAGCCCGGCGAGTTCCTCGAAACGGTCGCGCACGGACTCCAGCTTGTGGCGTATCGACTCCTTCATCGGCGGCAGCTTACTCTTCTTCGAGGCCGAACAGCGCCCTGGCGGCCGCGATGATCTCGATATCGGCGTTCTCACCCGCCTCGCGCAGCCTGACGCTCGGGTTGTGCAGCATCTTCTTCATGAGCGCGGCGGTCGCGTACTCGAGCACCTCCTGGCCGTCCGCGCCCCTGGCCAGGCGTTTCTGCGCCTGCTGGAGTATCTCGCTGCGCACCGAGTTCGCGTTCTCGCGCAGCGCGGTGATCAGTGGCGCAACCTGCTTGGCGCGCTCCATGCTGAGGTAGCGCCCGATCTCCTCGTCGAGGATGCGGTTGGCGTCCTGGGCGGCGGCTTCGCGGTTGCCCTGGCCCTCGAGCACCACCTTGTTGAGGTCGTCGATGGTGTACAGGTACACGTCGTCGAGCTTGCCGACCCCGGCCTCGATGTCGCGCGGCACGGCGATGTCGACGGCGAAGATCGGCTTGCGCCGCCGCGCCTTGATGGCCGCTTCCATCTGCGGGAGTGTCACGACGGCCGTCGGGCTCGCCGTGGAGCTGATCAGGATGTCGGCCTCGGGCAGCGTGCCCGCGAGGTCCGACAAGGCGAGCCCGAAGCCGCCGAACTGGCTGGCGAGATCATGGGCCCGCGCGATGTTGCGGTTCGCCACGAACAGACGCCCGATATTCTTGCGCTTCAGGTGCTTGGCGACGAGTTCGATCGTGACGCCCGCGCCCACGAGCAGCGCCGTGTGCTTCCTGAAGTCGGAGAAGAACTGCTGTGCGAGGGTCACCGCCGCGTAGGCCACGGACACCGGGCTGGTGCCGATCTCGGTGTCGGTACGTACCTTTTTCGCGACCGAGAAGGTGTGCTGGAACAGCCGCGACAGCTGCTTGCCGACGGTCCCGGCGCCCTCGGCGTCGCGGTAGGCGTCCTTGAGCTGGCCGAGGATCTGCGGCTCGCCGAGCACCATCGAGTCGAGCCCGCACGCCACC